>CAYMFD010000006.1:58372-63749 GCA_964389475.1 uncultured Saprospiraceae bacterium | reverse complement strand
TCACAGGCATGAACGTAAACGATGGAGCCATCATACAAGTGACGGCTGTGACAGAAAATCCATGTGGTAATACGGTCGGAATTAGCGTGGAGTGCTTTGCTCAAGATTGTCCTAATGAGATGATTACATTGACTTCTGCAAACGATACACTGTGTTTTGATCCGACTCTAGGCTTATCAACTATAGATATAGCATGGGCAGATGGCACGGTCCCTCCTGGTACAGGTGTCTTTACTGGAGATGGTATTGATGATGGCACTGTGGCAGCATTTAATCCTATTTCTGCAGGTATCGGTGCACATACGGTGATATATACCTTTACAGGCGATGGTCTCGATGGAGGAGGTGTAGATTATACAGGTTGTGTTTATTCTGCGGCAATGACCTTCCTGATACGAGAGACGCCTACATCTGACTTCACGATTACTAATGATGATATATGTATCACTGATCAGTCCTTACTGACATATACTGGTACCACGCCTAATGCAAACTTCACATGGACATTCGTGCCTGACGCTGCGCTAAGCTCACCAGTTACTGATGGTAGTGGACCACACAATATTACCTGGCCTACGGCTGGCAGTAAGTCTGTGGAGCTCGTAGTAGATCGAAATGGTTGCGTAAGCACACCTACGACGCAGACGGCTGAGGTCGATGATCTAGTCGAGCAAGTAGATGTAGAGTGTGGTAATAGCACAGCTACAACGATTGAATTCATTTGGAATGATGTAGCTAATTCTTCAGATTTTGCACTGATAGAGGATGGTACACCTATAGCTAATCAGACGACAACTTCTCTTACAAGAACTGGGCTCGCTCCTGGGACAGAAATCACCCTCATCGTTGAGGCGATCAGTGATAACTTATGTCCTGGTACGGTTGATACAGTTACATGTATAGCGCAGAACTGTCCTGAGATTACGCTTACGCTTAATCCTTTCCCTGATACCGTAGTCTGTAGTGATGTGGCGGCCTTTGACCTCATGTGGTCACTGACCGGTGGCTTGCAAGACGGTTCTGGCGTGGGTACGTGGTCTGGTACGGGTATTACAGATACAGCCGCAGGGACATTTGACCCTAGCGTCAGTGGTCTAGGGGACTTCGAGATCACGTTTAACTATGTCGAAGGTCCAGGCGGTACCTGTACCGAGAGTGCGACGGTTGATGTTTCTGTCATCAGCCTACCTGTGGTAGACTTTACAATCTCACAGGACACGATCTGTCTCAACGATGTGATCTTAGTAAACTACACGGGTATGCCTACCAGCCTACGTCCTCAGATGACAGTAAGCGGCGGTACGCTAGACGCTTCAGGTAATGGACGTGACTTTAGATGGTCATTTGATACAGAGGGTACCTACACCATACTTGCAGAAGCATTTGCTGGTAGCTGTATAGGTACACCGATGATGGATACGGTAGTCGTACTACCTACACCCGATGAGACGGTAGTCGTAAGATGTGATAGTAGCAACCTTGATTACATCCGATTCGCTTGGGAGGCCCTTACTTGTGCATCTACGTTCGAGGTCTTTATTGATGGGGTAAGCGTAGGTATACAGAGTGACCTAACGTACGAGATCACTAGTCTCAACGAGGGTGATACTCGTACAATCACAGTAGAGCCGATTAATGAGTGTGACTGTGCAACCGTAAATGCGGATACAGAAACTTGCGAAGCAACAGCTTGTCCAGAGATCTCTGCGACTATTACGCCAGATCAGACCGAGATCTGTACGGCAGATATCGTAGCCGGCCTGACCATTGGTATCACAGCTAATGTGATGAGTGATGGCACAGGTACAGGTACAAGTGAGTGGATGGGTACTAATGTAGATCAGACAGGACAGTTTAGTCCTGAAGGACTCGCGCCAGGTACTTACGACATTATGTACAGCTATACGGAGCAAGGTGGTGCATGTGGTGCTCAGGCGATGACATCGATTACCATCAATACTACGCCACAAGGTCTTATCAGTGCCGTCAATCCTGAGTGTATCGAAGACAACTTCGGTTCTGCAACTTTAGGTTCAGCCGTGGAAGGTGAGGTTTATGAATATGTAGTTAATGGTACGCCGACTACAGACCCTGAGTTAACAGGTCTAGCACCGGGTAACTATCAGGTGGAGTTTGTAGATCCTATCAGTGGCTGTAGCAGCATGGAGAACTTTGAGATCGTGTCTGCTCCTAACGTAACTGCAGAGATACAGGTAGACGGTACCATCATACTAGTAGGTGAGACGGCAACGCTTAGGGTTGAGGTCATGCCTATAGACCTATCTGATGTTGATGATATCACATGGACTAATACAACGACTGGTGAGGTAATCCCTTGTGAGTTGATGCCTTGTCCGCAGATCATGGTTAGCCCTGAGGAGACTACACAATACTGTGCCACGGTAACCTACAATGATGGTTGTATTGTTGATGCTTGTGCAGAAGTACGCGTGGTAGAGGATAGGGACCTAGACTTCCCTAATATCTTCCGTCCAGAGGATGCTACCGATGCTGCCAATTCTAAATTCTACATTCGCCCTAATGGTGAGTGGACAGAAGTCCTTAAGTTGAGAATCTTCAACAGATGGGGAGAGCTGGTATACAGTGCGAACAACATACCGTCTGACCAAACTTTCGAAAGAGGCTGGGATGGTACCTTCAAGGGGCAGGTTGTTAATCCTGGTGTCTTCGTCTGGACTGCTGAGATAGTAACGATCGACGATAACGGTAACCCTGAAGTAATCATTGAGAAAGGAGATGTGACCGTAATCAGGTAACCTCCGCCTTCACAATAGATACAGTAGCCTCCACTTATGTCAATAAGTGGGGGCTTTTTTCTGGACTCTAGGTTGAAAGGTCTTGATTCTCACAATGGAGTGGCATTGTGTTTTGTTTGTGCCACGGGTAGAACTGCGACAGCCCTTACGTATGCACATCTGACGTCTTGTGTCTTACATCTAGCATCAATAATCTTATCTTGCGACTTATGAGAAGACTCTCTTTCCTTATTGCATTGACAGCTGTCATATTCATTGGTTGTAAGTCTGTGGAGCCTAGCGGTGACGAGCCCCAGACCTACTTTACTTGGGATGCGGCGACCATATACTTCCTCTTGACAGATCGCTTCTACAATGGTAATACTGACAATGATTACGAGCATAGTGCAGATGCACCACCGGCTCATCTGCGTGGTTATATGGGAGGCGACTTTGCGGGTATTACCCAGAAGATCGAGGAGGGATACTTCGAGGCTCTTGGCGTCGATGCCTTATGGATCAGCCCAGTCGTTGAGCAGATCGCAAGTGGTACCGATGAGGGTACGGGGTTTTCGTATGCCTTTCATGGGTACTGGACCAAAGACTGGACGGCGATCAATCCCATATTTGGTACAGCAGAGGAGTTACGTACGCTGGTAAGGACGGCCCATGACAACGGCCTCAGGGTACTACTTGACGTGGTGATCAATCATACGGGGCCTGTGACGAAGATCGATCCCGAGTGGCCAGCATCTTGGGTTAAGACAGGTCCTAATTGCACATACAAAGATGCCGAGACGACCGTCAACTGTACACTGGTGGATAACCTGCCAGATATACGTACAGAGAACCGGGAGCAAGCAGTCGATCTGCCTCCACACCTTTTAGCAAAGTGGAAGCAGGAGGGGCGATATGACCAGGAAGTAGCCGAGCTCGAAGCCTTTTTCACAGAGACGGGTTACCCACGGACGCCGTATCACCACATCATCAAGTGGATTGTTGATATGATTACAGAATTTGGCTTTGATGGTTTTAGAGTCGATACGGTCAAGCATACAGAACCCTACGTCTGGGCTGACCTATGGCAGGCTGCTAGCAAGGCATGGACACAGTGGAAGGCAGATCATCCAGATGAAGCTATCGACGATGCGCCATTTTACATGATGGGCGAGGTGTACGGCTACTACATCGGTGCGGGTCGGATGTATGACTATGGCGATCAGGAGGTCGACTTCTTTAAAGATGGCTTTCATAGTATGATCAATTTTGACTATAAGTACGACGCTGTCAAAGCGCTTCCAGAGGTCTATGCCAGATACGATAGCCTCTTGCATGGTCCGCTAGCTGGTAAGTCGGTGGTCAACTATATATCTAGCCATGATGATGGATCGCCACTTGACAAAATGCGTACCATGGCTATGGCATCGGCCACAAACCTGCTACTCGCCCCAGGTGCGGCGCAGGTCTACTACGGAGACGAATCGGCGAGAATACTCGATGACAGCCTAGCCACGGGAGATGCCAAGCTCCGATCATTTATGAACTGGGAGGATCTAGAAAGTGGTACCGCCAATGAGGTCATCAATCACTGGCGGAACCTAGGCCTTTACAGACAACGGCATCCTGCCATAGGTGCAGGGCGACACCATACCATCCAAGACACCAACTTTGTATTTGCCCGGACCTACAGTGATGGTGCATATGGCGATACGGTCGTCGTTGCTATGCATACTGTCACAGATAGTCAACCAATACCCGTGGGGGAGTACTTTGCCGCGGGTAGTCAGGTACGATGTGCTTACACAGGACGAAAGGCAAAGGTTGTCGATGGCCACGTGACTATGACGCCACCTGCTATGCTTACCTTACTAGAGAAAGTAGACGAGTATGATCGTTAGCCAGTTGGTGATATATCCCATCAAGGGAATGTCAGGAATTAGTGTGCCGCAGGTCATGCTCAGTGAAGCCGGTCCCGTCCATGATAGACGCTATATGCTGGTCGATGGAGAGGGCCACTTTGTGAGTCAGCGGACAGACCCAGCGCTGGCACTATGTAAGGTGGGCTTGGCGGATGACCACATGTCGATAAAGGTAGGTGGTGAGTCCATTCGTTTTGGCCTAGATAAGCGGGTAGGTGGTAGCTATACCGTCAAGGTATGGGATGATGACGCCATCGTACATACGGTATCTCCAGCCGTTGATGACTGGCTCAGTAGGTATGTGGGCAAGAGGTTTAGCTTAGTAACTATGGCAGACGATACATCGAGATCACATGCCATAGATGGTGGTCCAGCGTCTACCCATGTAAGCCTTGCAGATGGCTATCCTGTGCTCATAACAGGTACGGCTAGCCTAGACCTACTCAATAGTAAACTGGATGTGCCTATAGATATGGATAGATTCCGTCCTAATATCGTGATCCAGACCGAGGACCCCCACGTCGAAGACGACTTTAAGGAAGTAGGCATAGGCGGTGCCATACTCCAGCATGTTAAGCCATGTGTGCGGTGCCAGGTGATTACGATAGATCAGCAGTCTGGTGTACCCAGTAAAGAACCGCTACGGACACTAGCCACTTATCGGCGAGCTGGCAAAGGGGTTATATTCGGTAGTAACTACAT
>CAYMFD010000006.1:41809-58272 GCA_964389475.1 uncultured Saprospiraceae bacterium | reverse complement strand
TACTTATCGCTTGAATCCACACTTAGATCCTACACGAGAACACTTCTCCCAAGAAGAGAAACAGGTCGAGCGAGCTCTTCGTCCCAAGATGCTTAACGACTTTAAGGGGCAGCCAAAGCTGGTGGAGAATCTATCGATCTTCATACAAGCAGCCAAGTTAAGGGGAGAGGCGCTGGATCACGTGCTTCTACACGGCCCTCCTGGTCTGGGTAAGACTACGTTGTCACACATTATATCCAATGAGCTAGGTACTACCCTTAAGATGAGTAGTGGGCCTGTACTGGAGAAACCAGGCGACCTCGCAGGACTACTGACTAACCTAGAGGACGGCGATGTGCTATTCATCGATGAGATACACCGACTAAATACCGTCGTCGAGGAGTATCTCTACTCCGCCATGGAGGACTATCAGATCGATATCATGATCGATAGCGGACCCAATGCGCGGTCGGTACAGATAGCCCTCAATCCATTTACACTCGTAGGAGCCACAACGAGGATGGGCCTGCTGACAGCACCTATGCGTGCTCGATTTGGGATCACGATGCTCCTTGACTACTACGACGTACCTACGCTGATGGGTATCATCAAGCGGTCTGCCAGCATACTAGAGGTGGAGATAGATGACGCCGGTGCTAAGGAGATCGCCCGTAGATCACGTGGTACACCTCGTATAGCTAATGCCTTGCTGAGGCGTATCAGAGACTTCGCCCAGATCAAGGGAGATGGTCACATCGACCTTGCCATATCACAGTATGGGCTAGAGGCACTCAATGTGGATAGTAGTGGTCTAGATGAGATGGATAATCGGATATTGACGACCATCATCGAGAAGTTTAAGGGTGGTCCTGTCGGTATCTCAACCATAGCTACTGCTGTAGGCGAGGAGGCTGGGACTATCGAAGAAGTGCACGAGCCTTTCTTGATCATGGAGGGTTTCATACAGCGGACAGCAAGAGGTCGTGAGGCTACGGCCAAGGCGTATAAGCATATAGGCGTCGTACCACCGACTAAGTCTGGATCGCTCTTTTAATAGTACCCCTACTGTACTCTAAACTCGATCTTGAGACTACCGCACTGTCTATCCACCTCACTAGGGGTAAACTGATATTTTAAGGCCGCTTTCTGGGCTGCAGCGACCAGCAATGATGCTGTCGTAGTACTTCCTTTCTGTGTGTACCGTGCTTCTGTGACCTTGCCTTGGCTATCTACGCAGATATCTATAACTACTCGGCCTGTCTGCTGGCTAGACTCTTCGATCTTAGGTTCGTAGACGAGGCCGCGATTGACGAGACCTCCGCCTAGGCTACCACTACCAGCCGTAAGCTCGGCTAGTGCATCTGTATCAGGATCGCCCTCAAGTATACCACTCTGGCTACTACTCTGACCAGTACCACCAGCGAGCAGGTCTCCGAATTGTGCTTTTTTCTGAGCTAGTGCTTCCTCTCGCTTTTTGCGAGCCTCGGCATCTGCGGCAGCCTTTTCCTTGGCGGCTTGTGCAGCACGGGCTACGTCGTCGTTAACGGGTGTGTCTTGCTTAGTGGCGGGTTTTGTAGGGTCGGGAGATGGTGGAGCTTTGGACTTCTCTGGTGATGGCGTAGCCTTTGCTTGATCGCTAGTGGATGCTACGCTAGGTGTTTCTTTGCTGTCTTCTGTGGTGACATCTTCACTACCATCCTGCTGCTGTATGGAAGACTCTGCCGTATCACCACCTGCCTTCTCATCTGTAATAGATAGATCTCCAAAACTGACAATAATGCCTGCTACGGGTTCCTCTATGATAGTTTTTTTGAAGTACGGCGTAAGTATAAAGAGCAGTAGTAACAAGTGTACGAGCAGAGAGGTGATCATGCCCTTAGAGCTCTCTGGACTGTTGATATGTGGATGTAAGTCTGCCATACGTGTCATTAATCAGACGATGATATAGATCGACTTATTGCAGTGATGTGCCTGTAGTCGGTATAGTCAAGCACAGCGTGGTAGAGTAGGATATTGCTAGCGGGGTTCGTCTAGCACAGTACCTACACCATGACGGTAGCATATATCGAGTACCTGTACCACCTTTTCATTTTTGGCATTACGAGAGGGGCTCAAGGTAATATTAGCGTTCTTGCCTTTAGATCGTTTGAGTTGTCTGACTTGCTTGTCTAGGCCGGATATCGATATCGAGTTACCGTTGTAGTACACCTTACCATTGGACTCAACCTTGACGACGGTAGACTTAGCCGATGAGGGTGGAGCTGGTCGTCCCTTCCCTGGTAACTGTAGGTTGAGGGCATTAGGTATAATCATCGACGACGTCAACATAAAGAATATCAGCAGCAGGAATATGATGTCCGTAAGAGACGACATATTAAACTGAGCACTGACTTTTGATTTTTTCTTGATGGCCATAGTCTGGTATTTTGATGCTGTCTACTGAGGAGGTGCTGTAGCGATAATAGCTTTGACCTTGAGCTTACTGGCCTCCACCATTACACGGTGTATGTACTTCCACGGCGTATTCTTCTCAGCGATGATGCTGACCGTCGCATTTTGCTTGTTTGTTTGTTGGCGTACCTCGTAGGCTATTCGCTTTTCGAGTGCTGTACCTTTACTAGACGTCTTTTTGTTGTTGATAGTGTACTCACCAGTCTTTGTGATCATTACAGGAAGATCAGTAGGGGAGACCGTCTTACTGATTGACTCTGGTAACTCCATATTGATTTGCACCATGTTACTGGTAAGCATAAAGAATATCAATAGCAAGAATATGATGTCGGTCAGTGACGACATGCTAAACTCTGCACTTACTTTGTTTCGCGTTTTCATATCGCTCTTATTAGGTGAATTAGCCTAGAGATAAGAAGTTACGACGGCTCTTGGAGTAGGTCCATAAATTCTACGGTAGATTGCTCCATGTTGAACACTACCTTATCCACTCGAGCTACGAGTAAGTTGTAGGCGACAAATGAAAATATACCAATCGCAAGGCCGATAGCTGTTGTGATCAAGGCTGTATATATACCACCTGCTAGTACATCCGGCGTCACGTTCTGCTCACTAGCCATCTTGTGAAAAGACTGGATCATACCTACTACGGTACCGAAAAAGCCAATCATCGGAGCAGCTCCTGAGATGGATGCAATGGTAGATAAGTTCTTCTCTAGTTTAAAGATCTCGAGGTTACCTACGTTTTCGATAGCAGCATCGATATCCTTTAGCGGCTTGCCGATACGTTGTAGACCCTTAAGTACCATTCGTGATACAGGGCTATTGTTGGTAGCACATAAGGCTTTGGCACCTTCGATGTTACCCGATGCTACAGCACCACGGATGTTATTCATAAACTGGGTGTCTACTTTACCAGCCTTCTTGATGGTTAACCATCGCTCGATAAATATCGCTACTGCGATGAGGGATAGAGCAAAGAGTATCCCTGCTATCGCTATACCTAGTGGGCCTCCCTGAGCGATCAAGTCAAATAAATTTTGGCTTTCTTCTCCTTCGGTATCAGCAGCTTGAAAAAGGGCAAATCCTAATGTATGCATTGTCTTGCGGTGTGTTGAATAAAGAATATAAAACTATGCAGTGAAGGACATTAACGACCTGTACTGCACCGACTAGTATGTCAGCAGCCGCTAAAATAGGCAATTATGCCATACATGATCTTTTATTACGATCTATAATCTTGAGAAAAAGAATAGACTACATATCTCATAGCCCTGTGATATACTGCCTATCGCGTCTCGTACTTGGCGATCCAGTCGAGGACGCCGCCCAGTAGGTTTCTCACCTTGGTAAAACCTGCCTGCTCTAGCATCGCCTTGGCCGTAGCGCTACGCATACCACTGCGACAGTGTATTACTATCTCATCGTCTTTGTGATCCTCGAGGTCTTCGATATGCTGGGGTAGGGTGCCGAGTGGTATGAGCTGGGCTTTGAGATTGTACATATCGTACTCGTGCTGCTCTCGCACATCTAGGAATACGAACTCATCACCGCGGTCCATTTTGGACTTGAGCTCTTCAACAGTAATATCTTGCATGGATAGTTTGTCTTGTTATGTGGGTGTAAAGGTAGGGAACCTTTGGTGCTGTCACACCTTAAAAATTTAGATCCCGTCCCAGTCATTAAGACTAAAACAGGATCTAAAGTTTAGAAGGGTTCTCGACGGTACATGGTCGCATTGCTCTGTCCAAAGGTAGGTAAAATCATGGCTAATGATCGTCTGTACGACCACACGCAGATCTAACCTCCCTATCGACAGGAAGCTATTAATGTAAGCCGCCTAAATCTTGCTTGACGTACTCGATGAATTCGTTACGGCGACTGTGGTTGATAAACTTGCCGCTGTACTCGATGGTCACAGTACTACTATGGTCGTCTTGTATACCACGGCTGCTCACACAGTGGTGCTTTGCCTCTACGATAATGATCACGTCCTCTGTATCTAGTGATGCCTTGAGGTCTTCTAGTACCTGTCGCGTCATTCGCTCCTGTACCTGTGGACGTCTAGCATAGTGATCTACGATACGGTTGATCTTACTCAGACCTATGACCTTACCGCTGCTGATATAGCCTACGTGGGCTCTACCCGTAATCGGCAAGAAGTGGTGCTCGCAGGTTGTCTTGACCGTGATGTTCTTCTCTACCAGCATCTTATTGTACTGGTACGTGTTTTCAAAAAGAGAAATGCTAGGATAGTTCTCCTCATTGAGACCTCTGAAACGTTCTTTGACGAACATTTTTGCGACTCGTCGCGGCGTACCACTCAAGCTATCATCTGTCAGGTCTAGACCTAGCGTCTCCATGATCTGTCTGAAGTGATCGCTGATGATTTCAATCTTTTCTTCATCTGACTTGTCAAAAGCATCTGCCCTCATGGGAGTGTCTATGCTCGTGCCTAGGTGTAGGTCACCGATCTCGTCAATACTTTTGTCCGCTGCAGCCCCTGCTATGTTGTTGTCGTTAAACATACTTGCTGTTATCTTGTCGTAGTCATACAAACTACCATGCGTAGTAATAGGCTACTTCACATTTTTGTTCAATTTAGCGACATACAATGTTAGACAAAACAAAAAATAATATGATCACATCGCCCGTACGAGTACTCATGGTCTGCCTAGGTAATATATGCCGCAGCCCAATAGCAGAGGGTCTCATGGTGCATCATAGTCAGGTACAAGGACTGGCATGGACTGTAGATAGTGCGGGTACTAGTGACTATCATGTGGGAGGATCTCCTGACAGTAGATCTGTTGCTGTAGCTCGCTCACGTGGCTTAGATATCTCTCACCAGCGTGCAAGGCAGTTCATGGTGAGCGACTTTACCGATTTTGATCATATCGTGGTCATGGATGCTTCTAATTTTAATGATGTCAAGGCTCTAGCGACATCAGATGAGGACGTAAGCAAAATCAGTATGCTGCTTAACTACAGCCATCCTGGTGAGAATAGAGCTGTGCCTGATCCGTATTATGTTGGTAGCTTTGATGATGTTTACGATATGATCGAGGTAGCGGTCATTGCCTTTATAGAAAAGTACAAATAGTATGTTACTAGACCTTATAGCACTGGATGACTCCTCTAGAGTCTGGATATATCAGGCCGATCGCTTCCTTACCTATGACGAACTTGATAAGACGAGGGAATTGCTCTTTCCATTCTTACAGGGATGGGTGAGCCACGATAATAAGCTAGCCACCTATGGCAATGTATTTCACCGTCGGTTTCTGGCACTATTCGTCGATGAGAGTCAGGCACATAGCGCCAGTGGTTGCAGTATCGATGCTTCTGTACGCTTCGTAAAGGAGCTAGGTGCTAACCTCGGTGTTGACTTCTTCAGCCGTATGACCTACTGCTACTTGCAGGATGACGAGGTGCAGTCCGTAGAGCACGCCACACTGCCTAAGCTGTACGCTAGTGGTGATGTAGATGATGAGACGATCTTCTTTGATAATCTGGTCAAGGACAAAGGACAGTTCCTACAGCACTGGACTAGGCCACTTAAGGACAGCTGGCACTATCGATTCGTCTAATGTCGGTGATGAATGTTGAGTGCGGAATACGGAATGTCGAATACTTCGAGCCGCAAGTCAGGAGCCCTCGCCTATATAGTTTGAGCATCGCATGCCGATAAAGAGGATCATGCATAATATTGATGCTGACGATGTACTCGATTCGGATACTATTTGTAATGTAAAGTTGACCTCCCCCTCGATCCCCCTCGTAGATGGGGAAGATACCTGATCAGGGACAATGAATTTCAGAGCTAAATCTTGGTGGTTGGGCTTGTCGAAACCCCGTTTAATTCATTCGAGCTGCAGGGCAGGAGCCCTTGCCTAGAAAGTTATAGCATCGCATGCCGCAATCCGCATTGCCGAAAACCGCACACCGCATTACCGAAAACCGCAATCCGCACCTCGTACACCGCTTCCTGCTAAACCCGCTCTCGCTGTTGTCTGCGATTGATCCATCCCATGGTGAGGCCTATCATCATAAAGATGGTGCCACCCCAGAAAAGATTGACCCCCGGAAATTCGCGTGCCTCAAACCACAGGTAGTTGGTCTCAGGTAGGTTTTCTGCCACCTCGATCGGTATTGCGATATTGGTGCTGTACTGCTTGGCGATCTTAAAGGTAAAGGTCTCTTTCTCTGGATTGATACCACTCAACCTCACGGCTAGGCCCGACTGACTGTCGAGGTCCTTTATAGAGAATGGGCGACTATCTCGGATCACATAGATCGGTCGTAGTATGCTAGATGCCTGTCCCTGCTGAGATACGATGAGGTCTGCTTGTACAGTTATGTCGCCTGGCTCAGCCTCGTATCGGCTAGTATCTGCATCGCTAGAAAGACGGCCCAGTGACAGCTCAGTACTGCCATAGTTATAGCTTTCTCCTCTTTTGATCGTGAACTCTGTGTACTCGACCTCCTCGTCAGGGATGTATATCTGATCCATTAGGGTATCCGCTAGTCGTACCCTCATCCTAAAGTTCTCGATCTCTTCTGGGTAGCGATAAAGTAGGTTGCCTTCAACACCTAGTGCTGGCAGTATCTCTGCTACAGTATCTATACTACGTCGCTTGTGCAGTACCGTCATAGGTACGCCTACGCCTAGATCATGCGTCTTTAGTGCATACTGCTCTCTATCTGGTGAGAATGTCAGGTTGTGCGGTATGATCTGGGCCTTCTCGACATCCAGCGTATCTCCTAGTGTCACTTCGTACCGTGTCCACTGCATGGTGTCTTCCATGGCGTGGTAGTTCTTGATATCCATCTTACTCGCGGGCAGGGCTGCGATATTGGTAAAGATATCTCTGCTGAGATAGTGTCTGGTATCAGGATTGAGGGCAGCTATCTTGGTAAAGTCGTTGCTCAAGAGACTACTAGGCTCAACGACGAAGCTATTGACGATTTTCTCATCTGGGCCTACTTCATCCATCCTTATGGTGTAGTACCTCGTCCTATCGATCAGGGTGTCACGCTGCCAAGTGATCCAGTAGTTATTGGCAAAGAGGGGCTTGCCTTTGTAAAGACGAACATACTTGGCGGCGTCTTCAGCATCGATGATTTCCTTAAACATGAAGGGATTGCTGCTGATGTGTCGCTTATTCGCCCCACTAGCAAGGATACCTAGCAGCATAGCCGCAAATCCAAAGTGACTAATGGCGGAGGCCATCGCCTTAGGTTTGCCACGTGCTATATTGACCACGTAGTCTATGCCTAGCAGCATGCCCAACCAGCCTGCCCACGCCATTAGCTTGTGTTGCCAGATGGCAAGGTCTATCCACATCGTCGTGATGAATGTCATGACGACTGCTCCCACTGCTGCGAGACCAAATCTCAATAGCAGTTTGGTCCACTTGATGTCTCGTCCGTAACGGAGAAATACCGTAAGGCTGGAGAGTATAGCCACGAATACGCCTATCCATAACTGGTATCGATCGTAGTGGGGTACGGGATCCTTGATCACGCTGCCTATGTAGTCTGGCTCGAATACTTGTCGGATGGTATTGTAGACCGGCAGTGATGTGCTACCTATGATCAATGCACCGCTAAACAGCAGTACAAGCGAGCCGATAAACATCCAAAACTCCCTGTGTCCTAGCGCTTCTTCTCGGATAGGCGCCGGTATCGACTTGGCTCTATAGGCCAGTAGCCCCATACCTAGCAATAGTGGTGTGAGTGTAAAGGCTACAAGTTGCCACTCCAGCCCCAAATTAGTAAATGCATGAACGGACGTATCACCAAGGATGCCACTGCGGGTCAAGAATGACGCATAGACTACCATCACAAAGGTCAGGATGTAGAAGAAGTAAGACGCCTTGATGGAGTACTCCGTATTTCTTGCTATGAGGTTGGTATGGATACCTGCTACCAATATCAGCCAAGGAACCAAGATGCCGTTTTCGACAGGATCCCAAGCCCAGTAGCCACCAAAAGTCAGAGCCTCGTAAGCCCAGAAGCTACCCATCAATATACCTGTACCGAGAACACCTCCACTAAAAAGAGCCCATAGCAATGCCGGCTTGAGCCAACCCTTGTGATCGCCTAACCATAGTCCAGAGATCGCAAAGGCAAACGGCAACGTCGTACTCGCAAAACCCAAAAACGTCGTGGGAGGATGTATGACATTCCAGTAATTCTGTAGTAGTGGATTGAGGCCTTTTCCCTCTAGTAGGTCGAGGTATTCTGCATTGGTAAATAGGGGGATCTGCATGGTGTCCCTGAGTAGTAGCAGGGGATTACTACCTAGCTTGTACATAAAGTCACCGACCTCAATGTACACACCGAGTAACATCGATGATAAGAATACTTCCACCATCGCTACCACGGCGAGCACGGGAGCCTCCCACTTGCCGCGTCGCTTGTATATGACAGTACCTAGTACTAGGTGCCACAGCATCCAAAGTATAAAACTACCTTCCTGCCCTTCCCAAAATGCGGATAAGATGTACTCTCCGGGTAAGACCTCATTAACGTGCTCGTAGACATAGACGTACTCGTACATCTCTGACAGCATCGCATACATGATCAGAGCGAATACCGACCCAATAGATACAACGTGGGTGATCCACGACCAACGACCTATAGCGAGCCATCGAGTATCTGCTTCGACCTTATTGACTCCAAATTGATAAAGACTGTAGGCTGCTGCGGCTAGTATGGCACTTATGAAGCCGAGTACGATAAAAAAGTTGCCAGCCTGTCCTACCCATAGAGTTTCGCCGACATAGTTGATTTGATCCATACTTATGAGGTGGCTTCTTCTTTGAGGTAGATTTCCTCGTCCTTGTACTTACTAGGGCACTTGACCAATATATCTGTAGCTACGAAGGTGTCACCCTCCATACTACCAGTTACGACTACCTGCTCGGACATCTCGAAGTCTTGAGGTTTGGCCATGTTGAGCTGTACACGTCTGAGCACATCATCCGCATCGGTCATGTAAAAGATCGTCTCATCCGGATTATTATCAGGATCATACTTGATCGCCTTGTCCTTTGCCAGCTGACCACCGATCTTGACACGCTGCCCTGTCTCTACTGCCTGAGCAAAGGTGGCATAGGTGCTCACATCTTTTGATGCTGTGATAAATGTATAAATGCCGGCTGTGATGCAAAGCAACGCTACAATGTGGATCTTTTTCATAAGCTCAATGTCAAGAGTGCAAAGATATACCAATAGTACACCCAGCAACATATCGAAGTTGCTTCTGCTCACCAAGTCGACAAAACTGTGACCTTGCAGTGCCCAAGTTAAATACAAAAAGACCCCGAAATTTTACAAGTATTTCACCATCAAGTGAGAAGCCCTTTTGTAACCCAAGGGACTACTCACCCGATAATGAAGCAAAAGCCATCAATGTTTTGGATAAAAATCAGGCTGTACTTGTCACTCTTACTTGAGGTAAATATCACCAGGAATTACTCCTACGGTGGTTGTGCTGATTTCGTTTTGATCTACGTCATAAATGGTCACCTCTCCTGGTGATGTAAAGTCTCCTGCATTAGCTAGGTAGATGTTGCCCGAGATGGGCTCTACTGCTAGGGCAAAATAGTTGCCAGGTATGATCACATTCTCATTGTAAGCATCGTAAAGACTCATCAGTTCTAGACCAGCTCCAGTCAGTAAGTAAGCGTTATTACCATCTGCTGATACGGCTGCTTGCTCTACGCCTGTAGGTAGGCCTCGCGCCACAGTGCCTCCTACTTGTATCAATGCGCCAGGGGTATTATTGGTAGCGTCATTAAAGTCGGTGTGTCCTCCACAGACTAGCCATAGCTGATTTTCTCTATCAGTGATGAAGGTATGCGGGTGGTCGCCGACAGTAGTCGTAGCAGTGATACTGTAGTCGCTGAGAGACAGGGTGATCATACGATTGTCCCGCTGAAATCCACGACTCATGGCCACATATAGCTCATCGTCTTGCACGGCCATCCGCTCTGGTGCTCCACCTAGGTTGATATCGTTTAAGACCTCACCACTGTGGATGTTGACTATGAGCACACCGCCAGAGAAGCCGTCAGCACCCCAGTAGGAGATGGCCGCCGTAGAAGCATCGATAGCCGTAACATATCGTGGCTGTATGGCTGGTATTTCGTACATCTTAGCAAGTGAGTTGGCACTAGCGGCGACGACCTTGCCACCATTGTTCACAGTTATAAATGCTACAGTGTCAACCACCGCAAACGACTGTACGATATTGCCTAGGACCTCACCGCCATTAGCTGTACTGTAAGCATCTGCTATTACAGTATCGGTACTGATATAGGTGATGGTGCCGGTTCCCGACCCGAAAGGACCTTGGTTAGATACGTAGGCGCCTGACCCGAACGAAAATACGTCGTCCGTCGGGTTCTCCATCATATTATCTTCTTCGCATGCTGTAAATAGGAGGGCAATAGCAAAGAGGAGTAGAAGTGATAATGAGTTTTTCATAATAAAGTAACTTAGATAGGTTTGATGATTTGAAAGGATAGGTGTCGTAGACTAGTGGGAAAAAACGGTACGATCTCATACCGCTCATCTAGTAAGTTGAAAATGTCGACAGCTATTTTTATATCGTTGGTAAATGTGTAGCTCACCCTTGTGTCTACCAGGGTGAAGGGGTCTAATACATTCGTGTTGTTAGTATCAGCGTATCGCTTGCCGGTATGTCTCATACTGACCTGACTAGACCAGCGCTTACGGGTATAGCTTACGGCAGCAGTATGTCTATATCTCGGAGTATAGATAAGTTGCTTACGAGTATTGGTCCTAGCGTCAAGCGTGGTCGTAGGTCCGTAGCTGAGGTTACTACGTAGGGTTATGGATGACTGACTGCTCAGTGGCCTTGTATAGTTGACATCGAGTACCAGACTGTTAGCTATTACGTCGCGGGCATTGCTAGGTCGCCATATGCCGCCGCTGTCGGGTGACCATAGGATCCAGTCATCTACGACCTGGTAGTGAGCGGTGATGCCTATGTCGAGGTGCTTAATGACTTTGTCTGTTCTAGCTTGTAAGCTCGTGAGACTGCCCTGTTCGGTACGGAGTTCGGGATTGCCCAGTTGCGGCCAGTATAGGTCATTGAGGGTGGGAGGGGTGTAGCTGTAGGAGTGTTGTAGTTCTAGTGCTATCGGCCCTGCTGTATAGTTGGCCCTAGCAGAGAGGGTGGTGGGCTGCCATTGTCGATCTATGAGGTCTTGCCGCAGACCTGTAGACAGTCGTAGCCGCTCGTTGATGACAAAGTCTTTACCCACGAAGAGCTGTAAGGTATTACGGGCGGTATTGATGTCAAAGGTCGATCGTATCAAGTCTCGTCGTAGGAGGACCTCGATAGTCGTCGGGTGCTTGCCTGCATGCTTGTAGGTAGTGGCGACCATACTGGCATAGTTGTCTGCCTTGCTGTCGACTACATTGCTGCGATAGTGGATGTACTCATCGAAGTAGGCCGCCCTGGTCTCTAGGTAGTGCTTGCCACGACGGTAGGATAGCCTGGCGCTGGTACGGCGGTTGTCGTCTGTCTGTACCTCACCGGCATTGGCGGCAGTCTTGCTCGGTGCGAGGTCTCGCTCTACATTTTGCCACCACGTGCCGATCGATAGCGATAGGTAGGGAGAGAGAGCGAGGTCGTAGGTCGCTTGCAGATCTACACCTCTCTGCGATGCCGCGTCTTGCCGCTCTACCATGCCGAATCGATCGTAGCGGTAGGCGAGGTCTCGGAGCTGACCACTACTCTGGATAGAGAGCTTGCCCTTGCCGATGTTTATCGTTTTGGCTAGGGCTACTATGTGGTCATTCCAGGTGTCGTAGGTGTAGGATAAATAGTCGTGGTCGGTAGAGCTTAGTTCTATGACACCTCGGTGAGCGGATGTGCCGCTGCCCTGTAGCTGTACCCGGTCTATATATTCGCTCGCATTAAAGATAGACATGGGTACGAGCGATAGATCATAGGTGCCATTGACGGGGCTCTGTATACTCCATCCCTCCCATAGTAGGGCTAGGTGCCTAGCTGCGCTGGCTCCATTGATAGCCGTCGCTAGACCACCAGGTGCCAGTTGCTGGATCTGTATAGAGGATATATCGGATAGTGACTGATGTAGGGCACCGGTAGTGCCGAGGCGTCGCTTGCTCATATCACTATGGGTAGATGCCGTAAGTACTACATCGGGACCCACTACGAGCAGGGTATCTGTCTGAGCACTAGATACACAGATACACACAACATAAAAGCATAAGACTATACAAGTCCTTATCATAACGGTATTACCATCTTTCTGTGCCTTTGATCAACTCCCGAATCATCGTAACACTACACGCAAGTGGCAGGTCTTCTGGCTCGTCCTGATCATGTGTCGCCTTCCCATCATTAATTAATGACAGTGGCCCAGAGTGACACTACGATCTGTAGGTAGGACTCACAGCTACGGGTATAGCTCCAGATTTACACTGGTATTCCCTTTTAAGAGGCTATTTAATTGGCTATTAATAACTCACCATTTGCTAGGTGCGAAGGTAGTCTTAAGAGTTGATATTGTATCTAATTTGTTATGCATGTATAATCTCTACCTTTGTGCCAGCGTTTTGATAAGCCACGTATATAATTACCGTCTAAGGATGTCGCAAAAAATAGTCTGTTGTATTAGCTTGGTCATGTGTATACATCTCACGATTGGTGTGAAGCTTTGTCATGCACAGGATCCACATTTTTCTCAGTTTTTTACTGCACCACTGATGATCAACCCTGCGCTGGCAGGGACGTACGAAGGTACCTTTAGAGCCTCTGCGATATACCGCGATCAGTGGTTGACAGCGTTAGATGCACCGATAAGTACCACGCTAGTGAGTGGCGATGTCGTCTTCGATGTGGGTGGTGAGACCAAGCGTGTGCCCGATAAGTTTGTGGCTGGGCTGTCATTTTACAGCGATCAGGTAGGCGTCTTTGACCTCAATACTAATCAGATTTCACTCTACACGGCCTTTCATAAAGCCCTAGATCAGCGCAAGCGACACTACATCGGTGGCGGCATGCAAGTGGGTATGATGCAGCGCAATATCAACTACGAGGACCTCACTTTTGAGGATATGTTTAATGCTCAGAATGGATATACTAACCCAACGATAGAGGTACTGCCAGCCAATAATTTTGGCCATTTTGACTTCGGGCTGGGCCTCAACTACTCCATATCGCCGGAGAAGGGCAATCGATACTTCATAGGAGTAGCCGCCCACCACCTCACAGGTACTAACGTGTCGTTCTACAGGTCGGACGATCGCCCTGACGACAATCTCGAAAAGGTCAATACACTACACACCCGACTGACAGTCACTGCTGGCACCTCGATCGAGATGAGTAACTATGTACGGGTAGAGCCTCGAGCATTATATATGAATCAAGGTCCTCACACGGAGGTCAATGTAGGAACCAATGTACGCTGGAGGGTGCCCTCCGCTGACGATAAGTATCTCCACTTCGGACCGTGGATCAGAGCTACTGATAATGTAATGGGGTGGGGTGCACAGTCGCTGATCATGAGTGCTGCCTATGAGAAGGGTGGATTTATTCTCGGAGTGAGCTACGATCATAACCTGAGAGATATCGTCACCGACAGACTAGGACTTAATGCACTGGAGGTGAGTATTACATTTATCGGCAACCACGATAATGATAATGACATCTGCCCCAAGTTTTGAGGACTACTTGATACCAAACCTTATTTTCGCCGACTCGCTCATAGAATGCCAATAACGTGCTAGGAGATATATCTATACAATACCCATCATGGTACCTACTCTTGTGTGTACTGCTAGGCGCTGTTTATGCAGTCGTCCTTTACCTCGGGGATAAGAAGTTCGCTGAGCAGAAGGGCTGGCTACCGTACCTGCTTGCCTTTTTGCGTGGTACAGTGATCAGTGTGCTTGCAATACTACTACTATCACCGATACTCAAGTCGCTTACCCAGGAGGTCAAGCGGCCCATCGTAGTGATAGCCCAAGATGCGAGCAAGAGTATGCCTAGCGATCAGCCTGTTAAGGAGCAATTAGCCTCTATATCAGAGATCCTGAGCGAGGCTTACGATGTGGTACCGCTGAGTTTTGGCTCGGCAGTCACTAGTGGTCTCAGCGATAGTACGCAGAGCGAGAGCACAGACCTCAGTAAGGTGCTAGCGTATGTCCAGGACAACTATGCGGATCAAAACCTGGGTGCCGTGATCCTCGCTAGTGATGGTATATACAATGAGGGTCGAGATCCTAGATACGTTACCGGAGCCAGCTTGCCACTCTACAGCATCGCCTATGGTGATACGACTAGGCGTAGAGATATATCGATCAAAAACGTATACAGCAATCGTATCGCCTACCTCGGTGATAAGTTTGTCGTGCAGGTCGATTTGCAGGCTTTTAATGCCTCTGCTAGCAGTACTCAGGTATCAATTAGTAAGGTGGTAGATGGTAGCCCTCGTCGATTAGATAAGTCATCAGTAAGGATTGATGATAATGACTTCTTTACCACGCTAGAGTTTACGCTAGACGCTGATCAGTCCGGTGTCGTACGGTATAGGGTAGCCGCATCCACCATAAGTGATGAGGTGAGTACTAGTAATAATTACAAGGACTTCTATGTGGATGTACTCGATAGTCGTAAGCGAATATTATTGGTGGCTGGGGCTCCACACCCTGATCTTGCAGCCATCAAGGCCGTGCTTACGAGTAAGAAAAACTACGAGGTGACCATCGCCTACGCAGACTCGCAACCTGACAATATTGCGCAGTATAACCTCGTGATCCTGCACAATCTACCTAGCAAGCGCTACGACGTAGATCCACTCGTTAAGCAGCTAGAGCAGCGAAGGATACCTCGCTTGTACGTCCTCGGTAGTCAGACAGCCGTCGCTACATTTAATGAGCAGCAGTCCGTCGTGTCGATAGTAGGGGGCAACAATGTAGACGACGTACAGGCTGTACTACGACCGTCCTTCAGTGGGTATATTCTAGATCAGCAACTACTCAATCGCCTGACCAATTATCCGCCATTGGTAGCCCCATTTGGTGAATATCGGACGGCAGGGCCTAGTCAGGTAGTATTCAATCAGCGGATCAAGACTGTCGATACAGACTATCCGCTACTGGCTTTCTCAGAGCGGTCTGGTGTACGTACTGGCGTGCTTGCGGGAGAGGGTGTGTGGCGCTGGAGGCTCTTTAATTTTATGAAAGAGAAGAACTACGATGCTGTCGACGAATTCCTCTCCAAGGCGGTGCAGTACCTACTCGTCAAAGATGACAAGCGTAAGTTCAGGGCCTCGGTCAATAAGAGCATTTACAAGGAGACAGAATCGATCATCGTCGAAGCCCAGTTGTTTAATGATAGCTACGAGCAGGTCAATGATCCAGACGTATTCGTCAAGGTGATAGCAGAGGATGGCAAGGAGTATGACTACACCATGTCCAAGACCAATGCCTACTACTCACTAGATGCAGGGCTGTTCGGCCCAGGTAGCTACAGGTATATCGCGTCTGTGGCGGTTAACGGCAAGACCCTGACGCAGAAGGGTAAGTTTAGCGTCAAGGAGGTGCAGCTGGAGTCTTATGATCTTACGGCTCGGCATGATGTCCTCGCACAATTGTCAGCTGACTCTGGAGCGAAGATGTACTATCCCGATCAGCTAGAAGACTTGAAGACTTACCTTACTGAGACTAATAAACTTAAGCCGGTACTCTACGATTCTGTGGAGACGCAGTCCGTACTCAACCTCAAGTGGCTATTCGCCTTGCTTTTTGTCTTCCTGGTGATCGAGTGGTTCTGTCGTCGATACTTTGGGTATTACTAGTCAGCCTTACAGTTGCCAACGTAGTAAGGAGCAGTCATGGCAAGCCTATGCTTCTTTCCGAGCTTCTATCATCAGCGATAGTATCTCAGACGCAGCCTCACTTATTACCGTCCCCGGCCCGAATACTCCAGCAACATCCGCATCGAAGAGGTAGTCATAGTCTTG
>CAYMFD010000006.1:3001-41709 GCA_964389475.1 uncultured Saprospiraceae bacterium | reverse complement strand
CCGCGGTCGTGTCCGTCCTGCCCTAGTTTGGCAATCATGATACGTGG
Source organism: uncultured Saprospiraceae bacterium (assembly GCA_964389475.1). Taxonomy (GTDB): domain Bacteria; phylum Bacteroidota; class Bacteroidia; order Chitinophagales; family Saprospiraceae; genus CAYMFD01. The sequence goes on along the minus strand of CAYMFD010000006.1, from coordinate 41,662 downwards.
TCGCCGGCCTTCGATAGCAGCGAACTCATCGCTGAGTGCCTGCGCTTTGATAAATGACTCGTTTTGGTTCACAGCTGATGCATATACGCCTTGGATCGTTCGATGTACGGCCTGGTAGCGACCAAATACATTTTCTAAAGATAGCGAGATTTCGCCTAGGGTAGCACGGGCTCGTGCTGCATGTACTGCGAGCTCCAGGAGATTGCCGTCTGAGTTGGCCGCACACTTTTGTAGAGCATCTAGGTGTCGCTGCACTGCTTCGTTATCACGGCTGGCTTTGATCTGCTTGAGGCTTTTGACCTGGAGTTCTCTGACCTTTTCGTTATCTATTTCTAGTACATCGATGTCGGACTGGCCATCCACCCTAAATGCATTAACGCCGATAATCTGATCCTGGCCCGTATCTATATTGGCCTGTCTTTTGGCAGCAGCCTCCTCGATCCTCATCTTGGGAATGCCCGCCTCGATAGCCTTGGTCATACCGCCATGGGCCTCTATTTCTAGTATGAGCTTCCATGCTGCGTCGATGATCTCTTTGGTCAGGTATTCTACATAGTAGGACCCACCCCACGGATCGATGGCTTCTGTAATGCCAGACACTTGCTGTAGGTATCGCTGGGTGTCTCTCGCGATCTTGGCACTGTAGTCCGTAGGTAGGGCTAGCGCTTCGTCCAGACTATTAGTATGTAGAGACTGCGTGCCACCGAATACTGCGGCCATGGCTTCGACTGTGGTACGAGCTACATTGTTGTAAGGATCTTGAGCCGTCAGGCTCCACCCACTCGTCTGTGAGTGGGTACGTAGCGCCATGGATTTGGGGTTGGTGGGGTTAAAGTCCTTGACGATCCTCGCCCAGAGGACTCTCGCGGCCCTCATTTTAGCGATTTCCATAAAGTGATTCATCCCTATACCCCAGAAGAAGCTCAAGCGGGGAGCGAAGTCATCGATCTTAAGGCCGGCCTCAATGCCTTTTCGTAAGTACTCTAAGCCATCGCTGAGGGTATAGGCTAGCTCTATGGTCGCAGGAGCTCCAGCCTCGTGCATGTGGTAGCCGCTGATACTTATGCTGTTAAATCGCGGCATCCGTTGAGACGTATACTCAAAGATATCGCCGATGATACGCATACTAGCTGCTGGAGGATAGATGTACGTATTGCGGACCATAAATTCCTTGAGGATGTCATTTTGTATGGTGCCAGAGAGTTCGCTTATATCTACTCCCTGCTCCTCTGCTGCCACGATGTAGAAAGACATGATGGGGATCACCGCACCATTCATCGTCATCGAGACGGACATCTGGTCTAGCGGTATACTATCGAAGAGGACCTTCATATCCTCTACGGTATCGATAGCTACACCAGCCATGCCTACATCACCTGTAACTCGTGGGTGGTCGGAGTCATAGCCTCTATGAGTAGCTAGGTCAAAGGCCACGGACAGTCCTTTCTGTCCAGCCGCTAGATTTCTCTTATAAAAGGCATTGCTCTTTTCTGCTGTGCTAAAGCCTGCATACTGGCGTATCGTCCATGGCCGACCGGTATACATTGTTCCGTAGGGACCACGTAAGTAGGGTGGTATACCGCTAGCATACCCTATATGGTCTGCCGTCGCAATATCGGAGGATGTATAGGCTTGTTTGATATCAATGCCTTCGTAAGTTTGGTAGGTAGTAGAGCTCTCGTCCTGTGAGGCTACAGTGATATTGCTTAAGCCCCACTCATCGAGGTAGGCTTTAGTGGCCGCCTCTATAAAGTATGAGCCCGCAGCAGGGTCACCTACACGATCCAGGTAGGACTCTTGTGATAGCAGTAGGGATATGTTTCTGCTTAGTCGTTTTGCATCCTTGGTATCATCGTGAGGCTCAATCGTTAGATGGTCTACACCACCACTGATAGCAGATAGCGCTATCGCTCCTGACCGGATCAACTGGTAGTCGTCGGGAGCGGAGCTTGGTATCCGCGTCATGATATAAGCTGGACCTTCGCTAGATGATAGGGCTAGACGCAGAGCTCTCAGCAGGGCCACATTACTGTAGAAGCGATCGGTCAGTGTTACCTCGACGGCATGTTGCTTATCATGTGTCGCATTGCTGAGGTACGACTCGATGGCCTGATTGTCTGCTAGCTGTACTACGGGTGTTATCCAGGTAGGCGTATTGTCACTAGGTGTGCAGTCGTATGCCAGTACCTTGAGCTTGTCGATAGCGATACCTCGCTTGTCGGCTATTGCTTCTAAGGCCTTACCCACGGTAGCTACATCGTATGATCCCTTAAGTGCGATGGTGATAAAGTCGATATAGATATCCTCTAGCAGGACCTCGATATTTACTGCGCCGCTGAGTATAAACGTCACTCCACTAGCTCCACCTTGGAGGGCTTCTATGGCTTCTTTGCTGGCAGCTTCTGCTGTGGTGTAGGTGATCTCGACATTGTTTACCCAGCCTCCTGCAGTTTTGATGGGGGGAGGTCGCAGAGCCGTGCTCTCAGCCTGGTAGGAGCGGGTGTTCAGCGTATCGTCTAACTGCGTCGCCAGGGTGTCAAGTGTTTTGCCCTTGAGGTCTTTTAGGAGCCTCTGTTCCCACTCTGCGAGCGACGGTTTAGCAAAGTAGTCTGCGATGTTAGGTTTATTACTCAAAGCCATAGAGTACAAAGCTAGCCAAAGATTGACGTCGAGCAATGCTAGACTTCGTCAAAGTAGTATATCACCAACTCTTAGAGGTTACACCGCCTACATGATGTGAAATTAAGTCTGTTTTGTTATGTTTATGCAAAATTATAAGGCGACTAAGTGTCAAAATGACATTGAGAACGTTGTCGAAAAATTATTGTAGGAAATTATATTCTACGCAAGTAGGCTTTTTTACGCATAAAATCCTTTTAAACCCTTCTGTCTTATGAAAACAAAATTTACTCTTTTTGTTGTCCTTTTGCTGACATCGACCATGGTATCTGCCCAGATGCCCAATGGGACGGCAGCACCCGACTGGACTGTAACTGATGTCTTTGGTGGTACACATACACTTAGCAGTATTGCTGCTAGTGGAAAGGCAGTCGGTCTTAAATTTTCTGCAACTTGGTGTGGGCCATGTTACACTTACCATAACCAACACCATATGCGTACGGCTTATGACAACTGGGGGCCTAATGGTACAGATCAGATCGAGATGTTTTATCTAGAAGCTTCACCATCGACTAATCAGGCATGCCTATTTGGGCCAGCGGGATGTGTCGGCGGTACCCAAGGCGATTGGGTGACGGGTACACCATACCATACAGTTCACCTAGAAGGGGCCAATCAAAACCTCGGTAATACGTACCAAATTCTAGGATATCCCACGCTATATGCTGTGTCACCGGACATGCGTGTCTATTGGATAGGCAGCTGGACAGGTGCTACTCCTTCTGTATGGGAGGATTGGCTGATTGAGTCATTTAGTCTAGAGGCTACGGCGACGACCTTTGATGCCGTATGTGGCGGTGACGGTGAGATCGACCTCGATCCTATAGGTGGATATAATAATGTGTCGTACGCATGGAGTAATGGCGCATCTACCGAAGACCTTACAGGTCTCGATGAAGGTACATATACAGTGACCCTAACGGATAGCCACGGATACGATATCGTACGAACATTTGACGTTGATGGTCCATCTCAAGGGGCTCTAGGAGTGGACCTCTTAGGTGTTGATGACGTGACTTGCAAGTCCGCTGGAGATGGTGTGATCGAGGTAGAAGCATTCGGTTCTACAGGATCTGGATATACTTATGACTGGAGTAATGGTATGACGGGTCCACTACTTACTGGCCTCGATGGGGGTAACTACGATGTAACAGTGACTGGCCCTAGCGGCTGTCAAGAGTTTGGTTTCTACTTCGTGTGGGAGCCTGACGAGGTAGGTGTTAACTATTTCTCTCAGACGGCAGCTTGCGATCAAGCGAATGGTGAGATAGATGCTGAGGCGACCGGAGGTACATTTCCATTCACCTACGAACTAGATGGCGGTATGAGTAACACAAGCGGACTCTTCCAAAATCTCGCAGGAGGTGACTACGAACTAAAGATTACAGATGGTAATCAATGCGAGAAGGTATTTACTATCGCAGTAGATAACGAGCCTGCCCCGGTGGCCATGGCTGAGAGTAGCAATGATATAGACTGTGCAGCAACTACTGCAACGCTATCTGGCGTAGGTAGTACTAGCGGTGCTGACGTAACTTACCTGTGGACGACGACTACGGGTAATATAGTAAGCGGTGCCGATCAGCTCAATGCCGTTGTAGACGCAGCTGGAGACTATGAGCTGAAAGTAACGAATACGGCTGTAAATTGCGAAACGACCACCATGGTAAGCGTCGCACAAGACTTTACCGAGCCTATGCTAAGTGTCTCTGACAATGTAGACTTGACTTGTACTGTGGCAGCAGTACAGTTATGTGCTACTACCGATGCTGCTAATACAGTGACGTGGATGTTGCCATCAGGACCAGTACAGCAAAACTGTGTAATTGTAGATGCGGCCAGCACATACACGGCTGAGGCTGTAGCATCTAATGGTTGCTCGACTTCTGCACAAGTGGTGGTAGGTCTGAGTGATGACCAGCCGCAAGTGACAGTATCTACGCCATCGATGCTGACCTGTGCAGAGCCATCTACTGACGTAGTAGGTGCTGTGCAAGGCGATATTACTGACTATACATTCGCGTGGACTACTAGCGATGGTGCCATCAGTGGTGCTAGCGATACACCAAGTATTATTGTGACTTCTGCCGGTACATATACGCTAGTAGTGACAGACATAGCCACTGGTTGTGCAGCGACACAGCTAGTTACCATAGAGAGTGATGCAGCATTGCCTTCACCTAGCTTTGATTATGTGCTAGTAGATGGTCAACTCACACTGACTAATACGTCAGATGTGACAGACAATGTGTCGTGGAGTTACGGTAACAACCAGTCTTCTGATATGAATGAGATCATCGTAGAGTTTGCTGAGAATGGAGACTATGAGGTGTGTGTTACGGTCACTAATGAATGTGGTCCAGCTGAGCAGTGCCAAGTAGTAACCTACGTGGTCGACCTAGTCGCGGCACCTACCGCAGCTGATGTGCTTTGCTTCGGTGAGTCTACAGGTGTGGCTAGTGTCAATCCTGCAGGTGGTCTACCACCATATACGGTTACATGGACTAATGCAGCGGGTGATACATGGACTGGCGAGACGGTTATGGACCTAGCTCCCGGTGACTATACGTTTGAGATGATTGATGATTTCGGCTATACAGAGAGTGGTGCCGTAAGTATCGCTGAGCCAGCTATGCTAGAGCTCGGTACTGCTGATGTCGTCGACGAGTCTGCTGTAGGAGCAAGTGATGGTTCTATCAGTCTGACTGCCATGGGCGGTACGGGTACCTTAACCTACCTATGGAGTAATGGAGCTACGACAGCGACTATTAGTGATCTAGCGCCAGGTGACTACACTTGTGAGATCACGGATGAGAATGGTTGTACTGTGTTATCACCTACTTATACGGTAGCTGCCGCTCCTACGAGTGTGTCAGAGATAGCAGGCTTGCAGTCTGTTAACGTATTTCCGGTGCCGGTCCAGGATCGTGTGACGCTGGTACTAGAGCTAGATCGATCTATAGATGGTCAGGCCATGATACTTAATGTTGCAGGTAGCGTAGTCAGTCAGAGAAGCATTCAGGGATCTAGTATCTCAGAGACTTTCGATATGACTAGCCTACAGCCAGGTCTTTACTTTGTGAGAGTCGCTACAGAAAGTGGCGTATACACTGAGAAGATCATTAAACTTGATAGATAATACTATTGGTATAAGTATAGATCCGAATTCGACAACAATTGCGAAGGATGCTTTACATCAAAAGGCGCTAGTAGTATAAAGTTGAGTTTGGGTTGCCAATGACCCCAAAAAACAGAGGCATCCACCAGATTAAGTTCTGTGGATGCCTTTTTCTATGCCGACCACTTAGTATGGATGATGTAACTCGTCCCTTCGCCGGGTGTGCTGTCGAGGTCGACGGTCCCCTTAAGGTAGTCAATGCGGCTCCTAATGTTACCTAGACCCATACCACGACGCTTAAGGTTCTCGATATCAAAACCGATACCGTCATCCTCAAACTGAATGACGAGCTCGTCACCTTCACGATTGATCTGGATAAGGATCTCACTCGCCTCTGAGTGCTTTATCGCATTGTGGAGCATCTCTTGTATGACACGGTATATGGACAGGCTATGCATCTGGCCCATGCCTTTGGGGATGTCGTAGCACTGTAGGTCGATAGAGGGGTAGTGGTCGTCACTAAAGCGATTGACTAGGTCACGCAGTGCTGCCTCTAGGCCTAAGTTGGCCAGTGCGGACGGTTGTAAGTTCTGTGAGATGTTGCGTACTTCTGTTACGGCGTGATCTAGCAAGCTGTGAGCCCTTTTAAAGGTGTCACTGCTCTTGATGTTACCACCTAGGTGCTCGCTGTCAAACTGTAGCTTGACCGTACTGAGTAGGCCTCCTAGGCTGTCGTGGAGGTCCTTGGCGATCCTCTCTCGCTCTATCTCTTGGCCTTCGATCATACTCTGCATAGATCGGATCTGTATGTCGTCCTCGAGTTCTTTGATCCGCCTTGCATTGAGCTCCTCGTTTTGTTCTGTGATTATCTTTTCGGTCTCGATTTGCTGATTGTAGAATCGCGTGACGTAGTACAGCAGGAGTAGTAGTAGAGCGAAGCCCGCTGCTAAGATGTAGACCGCCCGTCGCTGCTGGTCATTTGTTCGCTCCGCATACTTCTTCTCGATTTTCAACTGCTCGATGTCTTTCTGCTTTTGTAGCGACTCATACTTCTGTATGAGGTTGTAGCTGGCTTCTAGCCGATTTTTGTTGAGTATGCTATCATTGAGACTGGCGTAGCTCATAGCGTAGCGATAGGCGGCTTCTGGATCATAGCTCTTAGCAGAGATATCGGCGAGTTTTTTGAGTACCTGCCGTCGTTGTGTATCATAGGCCTTGCTAGGTTGACAACGTATGGCATTCTCGTATTCAATGGTCGCTTGTTCGTAGTTTCCTGTCTTTTGCTCTATACTACCTAGCCAGTAGTGACTTGACATCTCAGCTGCTCGATCATCTGTAATGCTCGCGAGCATCAGCGCTTCTGACGCGATGAGTTGAGCAGAGTCCAGCTCATTAAGTCGGATGTAGTTCCTAGCGCTACTCAGCAGTAGTTGCACCTGCAGGGCGGTATCATTGGCAGTGCGGTTGAGGTTGATCGCTTGCCTTAGATAGTCGTACTCTAGGTCTAGGTCGCCTTGGTGTTGGTAGACTTCGCTTATACTAAAGCTAAGCCTTGAGATCATCCCTGTGTCCCGCTTCCCATCGTAGTAGACTAGTATTTCTAGATACTTCTGGAGGGCCTCATCATAGAGGCCAGCGTTAAAGTTCCTACCTGCGAGTTCTAGGTCAACTTTATACATATCTAATGTGTCACCAATCAGGCCGTAGCGTTCTCGGCTCCTTAGGAGGTAGTCGATAGACTTCTTGGTGTCAGCGTGGTAAGCTTGTTCGTATAGCGCGAGGTCGTAGTACGCATCGCCTAGCATCTTATGATCTTTAAGATCACGAGCCTGGCTTAGCCGCTTGTTGAGGTCGGCATAGGTCTCCTTGTTCTGAGCAGCGCTTGCTGAGTACCATAGGAGCAATACTACTATTGCGAGGAGATTCTTCATATCATCTAGATGCAAATTAACATTCTTACGAACTATTCGGCACAAAAAAAGGAAAGCTACCATCTTTATGGAGGCTTTCCTTACTGAATGCAATAGTCAATCCCAATGAGTATTTACATCTTTAAGCACACCTGATCGTGTGAATTTTTCGTTTGTGATATAACAAAGATGCGGGCAAGAACCGCCTCATACATTAGGGGAAACTTGTATTTATATATTTAGGGGTATTCCCTAGTGGGAGGACTGCGATACACCGATACCTTAGTACCGTACTAATAGACATAGATGCCATGACTGATACCAAGATTATAAGAATCCTGATTGCTGACGATCATACGATGTTCGTAGATGGCATACACAGCATATTGCAAAACGTAAAAGACATACGTGTAGTGGGCCGATGCTTCGAAGGGCCAGCTGTCATAGACTTCGTTAAAGAGCAGGACGTAGATATCATCTTGCTAGATGTAAATCTGCCTGGGATGTCTGGCATAGAAGTGACCAAGGAGTTGCAAAAGTCCAAGCCTAAAATCAAGATCCTAGCCATTTCCATGTTTAATGAGGAGAGCTACGTGACAGAGATATTAAATCATGGGGCGAGTGGCTACATACTTAAGAATACAGGTAGGGAAGAACTCCTCAAGGCCATTCGTACTGTGCAAGGCGGTAAGTCTTACTTCTCCAAAGATGTCACGCAGACCATCATGAAAGGCCTGATGAACCAGCGGAAGAGTGGCTCTAAGAGTGAGAAGTTTTATCCTAAGATATCAAGAAGAGAGCGAGAGGTTTTAAAACTGATTGCCCAAGAATTTACGACGCAGGAAATTGCGAATCAGTTGTTTATCAGTCTTAAGACTGTAGAGTCTCACCGCAGTAGCCTCCTATCCAAGATGAATGCTCGTAATAGTGCTGGAATGGTAAGGATCGCCATGGAGAATAATTTGCTAGACTAAGCCTCTGTGACTAGAAGTAGAGTAGTCCACGGTCTAGGTCGATGGTGATGCTCTCACTATTAATAGCTTCCAGAGATAGTATACCATCGATCTTAATTCCTACCGCCTCAGACGTTGCGGTGAAGTCCGTTACCAATGCCGTGAGGGTAGTGGTCTTGGTGCCAAGGTCTACGTTGCTGATACGTGCCGAGTTACATGACAGTTTTCCACCAGTTGCTGTAAATACGTTGACCTGATCACCTAGCAATTGATAGCGAGTACTGTGTGCAAGCAGTACATCTGGTGATATATGGTGACTCTTAGCGCCGGAGTCAATCACGAAGTTGTATGCCTTGCCATCGATGTGGATGGTCGTCATGGGAAAGTCGTGTGAGGTGTCAAGCGGCAACTGCGTGGTATGCGCTGGTGGCTTCTTACTAGCGGTCTCTACTTTAATGACCTGCTCCCGATTGTCAATTGTTATAGCATGTGGCGTGAAGACATGACCACCGAGTATACCCATCACTTTGATGTCCGTACTCATCATCTCATTGAGATAGGATAGGTCGGCACCATAAGCCTCTTCTATTTGCTGCAGATAGTCACCCATCTGTAGATTTCGATTAGGCAGTAGGGCTGCCTCCAGTGGTCCTGCTAGTGTGTGAAAGGTAGCATCAGACTTCGAAATACTTTCTCTTCTATGTACTATGACGGAGTTAGAGCCGCTATCAAAGATGAAATAGCCGCTCACATCGGCAATACTTGCTTCTACGAGTATCAACCCTCCAGCTTCCACGAAGGGTAGCTCATACGTCTCAGCCTGTATACTCCCGCAGCATATTGTAAGCATGAGAATGAGGAATCGGTACATGATAGGTGCTTGTGTGTTTACCCAAAGTTAACATTAAATTAATAAGTCGGTCGAAAAATCTCCCCAGTGGCCCGGGTGGGTAGAACATCAGATGACTCGATTGTGTTGTCAATCATCTGTTGATCAATGTTTTGTGTAATGGTAAATTGAGCCATGTAAAGTGTATCCTTGCGACATAAGCTTGTCTTTATTCTCATACCATTAATGGGGTATATACTAGAGACTTAACGTAGGGTTTACGATAAACGTCGCAAGAGGCTAGGGCGGTACTCTTCCTGTGCTGACTAGTAGAGTTGTTTAGCAACAAGACTGCCTCTTGGCGGTTATAGCTTTATGAAATTACATCGGATAGAGACTCGCCAGCGTGTACCCATATCGATCGAGGAGGCATGGTCGTTTTACAGTAATCCCTCAAACTTAGCGCAGCTCACGCCTAAAGACATAGGCTTTGAGATTACAGGCGACCTGCCAGATGAAATGTATGCAGGCCAGATCCTTACTTATAATGTCCGACCTCTAGCAGGCATCAAGATGTCGTGGGCTACGAGGATACTAGAGGTAGAGCCGCAGCGATTCTTTATAGATGACCAATTGGTAGGCCCATATGCGATTTGGCATCATCAGCACCACTTCCATCAGGTAGAGGGTGGCACAGAGGTCCATGACATCGTGCATTATGCATTGCCTTGGTATGCACTAGGCTTTTTGGGTCATTCGATAGCCGTTAAGCCCAAGCTCAAGGAGATATTCTCTTATCGGGAGCAGCGGACCATTGAGCTTTTTGGGGAGATTTAGTCTTCTTTGGGGATGATCTCCGTCTGCCGGCCGAAGTACTCTACGAATTTGGCCATGTCGTTGGCCAGTTCGTCATTGCGGGTTGCTTTGTGGTAGGTGTCAGTCAGAGCTCTTAGCGTCTGAAACATTAGACGGTCCATCTCGGCAACTTGCATCTCCTTGGTCCAGAGATCGATCTTATAGGTGTCTAGATGTTCGGCATCGAAAAACGATACGAGCATAGCCTTAGCTTCGCTGTATTCTTCTCCGTGCGGATTATCGTCGCTACGCCAGTGTATAGCTATGGGGTGCTGGTCCTGGTTAAGGCCCACTTCTATTTCGATCTTAGATTTTTTTATGACCGTCTCTTTCTTGTTCATCTATCTATGCTTTTGAGGTTGTCCTCGTTTGGCAATCGTGTGTATCTGATCAGAAGCCACCACTTGCAGCCCAGGCTTTATTTGCTGTGCTAGCACCACCATGGCCTTTGCTACCTCATATCCTTCGACGGGTCTCATACGTCCCATTTTATTGCCTAGGATACTAGCTAGTCCTCGTGCTACGAGCTTGCCAGAACTCTCTAGTGGTCTGCTCTCTTCTCTACGTCCGAGGAGCAAAGATGGTCTAAATATGTGTATGGCCCAATACGGCATCCGGCAAACTGTCTGCTCCACTTGCCCCTTGACCCTCGAGTAGAAAACCTTGCTATCCGGATCGGCGCCAGCGCTGCTTACGAGCGATAGTATGCGGGCTCCCTGACGATGCGCCATTTCGGCCACTAGTATCACGTATTTATAGTCCACACGATAGAAGTTCTCCTTGGACTTGGCATTTTTGATCGTTGTGCCTAGGCAGACGTACAGGTCATCGCAGGCCATATGTTCATAGGCCTGGTCGACGAGGTGCTCAAAGTCGATTACGACTTGACGGAGTTGAGGGTGATCGATTGTTGTCTTCTTTCTCACGATGATAGTCACCCGATCGTAGGCATCTGAGCTTAGGACCAAACGTAGTAGGTGCTGACCTATTAATCCCGTGGCACCTACTATTACTGCCTTTTTTGAACCCTTATGGATGTCCATTATTTAATATAGTCTTAGTACTTGTGTAAGAGGTATAAATCTGAAGAGATGCTACCTTTGCACACTTAAATTAAATACGTGTAAGATATGTATAGATATGTAAGTCTTCTATTTGTGGCTGCGATACTTGCCTTGGTAGGTTGCAGCGAACCTAAGGGTACCACTATCAAAGGTCAGTTAACTAATGCGGATAACCTATCTGTGTTTTTGGATAAGGTAGGTCTACAGGGTATGAATGAGCCAGTTGCTAAGTCTGAGACCGATGGTAGCGGCGGATTTTCGTTAAACGTAGAAGAGGGTATAGCGCCTGGTATCTATCGCCTGCGAGTCGGTAGCAAGACGGCGGACCTAGTGTTTGACGGAACAGAGAAGACCGTAGAGCTAAGTGGCAACATATCAAAGTTTCTGCGATATGAGTACGATGTCACAGGAGCACCACTCACATCTGAGTTACTTACCAATGTGAGAGGCTACATGGATAAAAGCATCGATGCCAAGCAACTGCAGAAGGCAGTGACAAGCGACCTGCATCCATTGGTGTCTTTTAGCATAGCCAATAAGATCTTTAAGCTGCGTCCTGAGTTTGCTGACCTCCACGCGAGTGTAGCGAGCAGGATGAAGGCAGACTATCCTGATATGGACATCGTAACAAAGTACGAGCAACTCACGGCCCAGATGAAGGCACAAGCTGCGAGACAAGCGGCTATGTCTAAGATTAAGGTAGGGGAGGAAGCCCCAGATATCGTGCTGCCTGGACCTGATGGTAAAGTCAGAAAGCTATCCGAATTGAGAGGAGAGGTCGTATTGCTTGATTTTTGGGCATCATGGTGTGGACCTTGCCGTCGTGAAAACCCGAAAGTGGTGGATGTGTATAATAGGTATAACCCCAAAGGCTTTAATGTATTTAGCGTATCGCTGGATGGCCTAGATAGCAAGACCAAGGCCAGAATGAAAAGTGAGGAGCAGATCAAAATACAAATGGACCGCTCCAAAGAGAGATGGTTGGCCGCTATCGAAAAAGATAACCTCAAGTGGGATGGTCACGTATCCGATCTACGGAAGTGGGATTCATCACCGGCAGCAGCCTATGGTGTACGATCTATACCTAAGACCTTCCTCATCGGTAAGGATGGTAAAATCGTAGCCGTTAATCCTCGTGCTAATCTAGAAGAAGAAGTGAAGAAGGCGCTAGCACTAGGCTAGGTCTATTGGTATCTTAAAATAAGAAACCACACCAAGAGAGGCTGTAGCACGATGTGTTGGAGCCTCTTTTTGTTAATAAAAACAAACCACCAGGTAATAAACTTGATAACAATTAATATGAAGAACATAACGGTCATAGGAGCAGGTACGATGGGTAATGGCATTGCTCACGTCTTTGCGATGAATGGTTACACGGTCGCTCTATGTGATGTACGGCAAGAGGCGCTAGATCGTGCTCTGTCTACCATAGAGAAGAACCTAGACCGCATGGTCAAGAAAGAGAAGATCGACGCCTCGCAGAAAGCCGATACCTTACAGAATATCACCACATATACGGATCTTGGGACTGCCTGTAGCGCAGCTGACCTAGTCGTGGAGGCGGCTACCGAAAATGTAGATCTCAAGCTCAAGATATTTAAGCAGATGGATGAGGCAGCTCCAGCAGGCTGCATACTAGCTACAAATACGAGTAGCATTTCTATCACCAAGATCGCTGCCCAAACTAGCAGACCCGACCTAGTTATAGGTATGCACTTTATGAATCCTGTGCCAGTGATGAAGCTCGTCGAGGTTATCCGTGGCTACGCAACGTCAGATGCAACCACTAGTGCTGTGATGGAGATGAGTAAGAAACTGTCTAAGGTGCCTGTCGAGGTCAATGACTATCCAGGATTCGTGGCTAATCGCATACTTATGCCTATGATCAATGAGGCCATCTACAGCCTGTACGAGGGTGTCGCTGGTGTCGAGGAGATCGATACTGTGATGAAGCTCGGTATGGCTCACCCCATGGGCCCACTGCAACTAGCCGACTTTATAGGACTAGACGTATGTCTCAGTATCATGCACGTATTGCACGACGGTTTCGGCAATCCTAAGTATGCGCCATGTCCACTACTGGTCAATATGGTGACAGCAGGTAAGCTCGGCCGTAAAAGTGGAGAGGGCTTTTACGCCTACACGCCTGGTAGTAAGGATATAGTCGTAGCGAGCAACTTTGTCCGCTAGAAAACAAAGAATTATCGAGGATGGCTGGACCCTACCTTGCGTTTTTGTCGTTAAGTAAGAAAATAGAAGTAGTTATGTATCAATTTATGATCCTTGCCCTGACCTTCCTGATATACGTGGTAAGCCCTAAGGCGCCAAGTACGCCTGTCGAGGCCAGCAAATACGTTATAAAGCCATCGAAATCTAGTGTCGCATCAGAGCTGATGACGAGAGACTATGTAGCGATCGACTACGATGGGCCTAAGACGGATAAGATCAGTACACCAGTAGTGGTTAGCCCTAGTACAAAGGCGGTGTCACTAGGTGGGGCAGTTTCTACCCCTCAAGCGGTAGAGGTAGTCGTGCAAGAGCCTCAGCAAGTAAAGCAGGTCCAGCAGGTCGTAGAGGAGGAGGTAGTACCAGTACTCTCCTATGTCGATGATGCTGACAACTTGCTCAAGCGCTACGTTAATAGCGCTGGCGGTGTGGACTATGATGGTCTTAAGCAGGCGTCTGGTGAGCTAGATCGTGTTGCTGCTGGCCTACGTAAAGCGTATAACCCTAGTATGGGAGGTAATGAAGGCCTAGCGTACTATATCAACCTATACAATGTCCATACCCTCAAGCTGATCATCGACAACTATCCTGTCGCTAGTATTAAGGGCTTACATGGTGGTCAGCCGTGGAAGCACAAGTGGATAGACCTAGGTGGCACCATGTATTCGCTAGACCATATCGAGCACACCGTCATACGTCCTACTTACAATGATCCACGCATTCATTTTGCTGTAAACTGTGCTGCTGCTACCTGTCCTCCACTCCTTAATGCTGCTTACAGAGCTGCTACAGTAGACGATCAGCTAGAGTCGCAGACGAGGAAGTTTATCAATAACAAGGCGTACAATCAGATCACAAGTGATGCCCTCAAGCTGTCCAAGATATTTAAATGGTATGGAGATGACTTTGCAGCAGAAGGCGTCGTACCGTTTATCGATCGCTACACGGATGTCAACATATCGGCACAAGCTTCTATTGACTACCTCGATTATGACTGGGCCCTCAACAAGCAGTAGCCATGCGGATTGTCTTTCTCGACACCTACCCAAGTAATTTAGGTGATCTATCATGGGAGTCCTTCGAGGCTCTCGGGGACTTCGCCCACTATACGGCGACATCGCCTGTAGCAGTGGTAGAGAGGTCTAAAGGCGCTGCTATCCTTATTACCAATAAGTGTAAGATGACGGCGGAGGTCATAGCACAGCTGCCTGACCTACGCTGTATCTGTGTCGCAGCTACGGGTTATGATAACGTGGATCTCGACGCAGCACGACAGCATGACGTTATGGTCTGCAATGTGGCAGGATACAGTACACAGTCGGTCGTCCAGCAAGTATTCGCCCTACTGTTATCTGCGATCAATGAACCTCAGCGCTATGCGCAAGGGGTGAGGGCCGGCCGCTGGGCACGCAGCGAGTATTTTGCCTATTGCGATCAGCCCATACGTAGCCTTGAGGCGATGACGATGGGGATCTTGGGTTTCGGTACCATCGGGCAGGCTGTCGCTAGGGTAGCACTAGCGATGGGTATGCGTGTTGTAGCACACAGACGTAGTGACAAGCCATCGCCCATACCCGGTGTGGAGATGGTAAGTCGGAAGGACTTACTCAGCCGGTCTGATGTAGTATCGTTACATGCTCCCGCTACGCCAGACACGATAGATATGGTGGATGCTGATTTTTTAGCTTCGCTCAAGGACGACTGCATCCTAGTTAATACAGCTAGAGGTACATTAATCGTAGAGCAGGATCTTGCAGATTGGCTATCTACACACCCTAGTGCCTGTGCATTGCTAGATGTCTTACGTGTAGAGCCGCCAGCAGCACATCATCCTTTGTATGGATTGACTAACTGTATTATCACGCCACATCAAGCATGGATGGGTACAGCCTCGAGGCAAAAGCTTCTAAATGGCCTCGTGAAGAATATTAAAAACTATCAGTCGGGAACCCTCACGAGCCTTACTTGATTAGTGATAGTGGTTATAGACATCTCATGATGTAGTGGCTACTTTTCATAATCACATAAATCAACTTTTTAATGGGTTTATTTTCATTTCTAAAAGACGCGGGCTCTAAGATTCTAGGCGATGATGCCAAGGAGAACGAAGTAAAAGCAATCAAGGATGCGGCCGAAGCTGCTGCAGCTAAAGCTCGTCGCGAAGGGCTACTAGAGAGTATCGTGTCAAGTACAGGCATAGGTGTCAAAGATCTAGATATAGATCTAGCTGATGATACAGTTGTCGTTTACGGCCAGACAGAAACACAGTCTGATAAGGAGAAGATAGTACTCGTACTCGGTAATGTAGAGGGAGTGGCTGCTGTGGACGATCGCATATCAGTCGTTGCACCAGAACCAGAGGCTACATTCTACACGGTACAGTCAGGCGACTCACTTAGCAAGATCGCTAAGGCACAGTACGGCGACCCTATGAAGTACATGGACATCTTCGAAGCTAACCAACCATTGCTCGACGACCCTAATAAGATATACCCTGGACAAGTACTAAGGATTCCTGCAAAAGGCTAGGGTCGTTAGCTTTCAGCGATACCATCACTATTGTGATCTTTCACATTGTGCAATGGCTGCACAACTAATAGAAACGTCTCGTTACCATGAAGGTAGCGAGACGTTTTTTTTGTTGATTATGTTGTCCTCAGCTATTTGAGCTACACCATCTTAGACGTTGTGGTCCGGCGTAGTCTGTGACCCTAATGGATAATACTGTAGAGCCCCAAAAAGGCAAAACCACCAGCTATGAAGCCCACAGCTGCTAGCCATGCGATCTTCTTTAGGTACCAGATAAAGTCAATTTTCTCCATACCCATCGCTGCTACACCTGCGGCAGAGCCGATGATGAGCATACTACCACCAGTACCTGCCGCATAGGCGATGAAGTGCCACAGCTTAGAGTCTAGCTCTGCTGTATACATACCCATAGAGGCAGCTACTAGCGGTACATTGTCTATAATCGCAGAGCCTACACCGAGTAGCATCACGACTACATCTTGGTTAGGTATGGCGCTGTCTAGTCCTTGAGCGGCATACCTTAGGGCACCCACGCCACCGACTACTACTGACTCTATCGCTGCTACAGCCATCAGTATTCCTAAAAAGAAGAGGATACTACTCATCTCAATCCTACTCAAGGCATTGTGGGCAGAGAATTTCTGCTTTCGTTCCTCCGTAAAGTCCTCCTCGGGGTGGATGTACTCTGATACGAGCCATACGATACCGAGCGATAGCATCATCCCTAGATAGGGTGGTAGGTGTGTGACTGTCTTAAATATCGGTACGAAGACGATCATACCCAGTCCTAGGAAGAGCATCGTGCGGCTACTGAGTAGTCGCTCAGCCTCTACGTCCTCGTTGTCATCGATCGTAATCTCTCCTTGAAAGGCCTTCATAAATGATGCAAAGACGAAAGGCACGATAAAGCATACAAGTGCAGGTATCGTAATATAGGTCACTAGTCCTGTGGTCGTCACCTTCTTGCCTATCCATAGCATCGTTGTAGTAACATCACCGATCGGCGACCAGGCACCACCAGCATTCGCTGCTATTACGATCAAACTGGCAAACCATAGTCGCTCATTTCTATTCTTAATGATCTTCCGGAGGAGAGTCACGAGTACGATAGTTGCCGTCAAGTTGTCAATGATGGCACTGAGGATAAAGGCAAGACCACCTATGATCCATAGTAGTTTCTTCTTGCTACGAGTCTTGACCCATCCCTTGAGTACCTCAAATCCTCGGTGCAGATCTATGATCTCTACGATAGTCATCGCTCCTATCAAGAATACGAGTATCTCTGCTGTTTTGCCAAGGTGATGAAGTAGGGTATTGATAAATCCATGCTCGGCGTCATGGCTCGTACCATTAGCCATAGAGTAGATATGCTCATGCGTATCCACAACAGAAAGCACGCCTGTATTAAATCCGATGGCGAGTACAGCCCAACATAGAGATCCCATGATGAGTGCCGGTACCGTCTTGTCTAGGTGCAGCGGGTGCTCTAGTACGATGGCTAAGTAGCCGATTACGAAAACAACTAATATTAATGCAAGCATGCTTTACTTTTTAGGCAAGGTGTCAAGTAATTTATGCCGCAAAGATAACATTCGACCGCCATGCATACGACATACGATAGGCACTTCAGATATTATAAAAATAAATAATGTACAACCAACACATAATTATATGGTTGAGTCAGATTACCTTTACGCCTACTATGAATAAACTCAGCACAGAAGATGCTGTACTGAAGCAGTAGCATACACCACTTTATACTATTATCAAAGACTATGAAAGGACTTACGATCTGCTTACTGGCTGTAGCTGCTTTTATATGCATGCCATGGACTGTCGTCTCGTTTGTATGGCGATACGTCGGTGATCGGCTGATATACCTACTAAAGGTTCGTTCTCCGTCGACACGATTTGCCTTATACTCGGGTAGTGGCTCTATCGCTTAGTTACTAGCTGGTACGAAGTCAAGGCTGACGCTGTTAATGCAGTAACGTAGTCCTGTTGGTTTTGGGCCATCATTAAACACGTGGCCCTGGTGTCCGCCACATCTACCGCAGCTTATTTCTGTTCTAGCGTAGCCAATCTTATAATCCGTATCCTCCTTCACATACTCTGATCGTATCGGCTCGTAAAAACTAGGCCACCCCGTACCAGATTTAAACTTGCTGGTGCTTGAGAATAGCGGTAGGTCGCATCCGGCACATACGTATGTACCCTCGACCTTGTTGTCCCATAGGTCACCCGTGAAGGACCGCTCCGTACCGGCCTCGCGCAAAACATAGTACTCCTCCTTAGTAAGTTCTTGGCGCCACTCTTCGGCACTTTTATCGATGTTGATGACCTGATCTGGGAAGTCAACTGTGATATCCGAAGCAGTAACTACTGCTGGTGTATTGTCTACTTGCTGAGTACGTGACTTGCACGCTGTCAGTAGTAGCAGAGCGAGGAGGTACAGGGTGATTCTCATGATATTGCGGGTGTTGTGTGTGACAGATAACGAGCATAGACCACAATTGTTATGTCGGCATCTCTGTCGGTAAGAACGGCATCTCCTTATCTAGCCAATCTGCAATGGCCAAGACATCTGTGCTGTCACTAGCGAGGTAGTCACCGATAGAGGTACGACGTAATGCTGAAAGGTAGGCACCGCTGTCTAGGGCCTTACCGATGTCATAGGCCAGTGTTCGGATATAGGTGCCCTTGCTACACTCGACCTCTATCTCTAGGGTCGTGCCTTCGTAGGATAGGAGTTTGATCTCCCCGATATTGATAAAACGAGTCTTTCGCTCGATGGTCTTGCCTTTTCGGGCTAGCTTGTACAGCGGTTGTCCATCGATCTTAATAGCGCTAAACATCGGTGGTAGCTGCTCACTGTCCCCAAGGTAGGTAGCGAGCACCGCCTCAACCTGCTCTTTTGTGATATGTTCGGTAGGGTAGGTAGCGTCGATCTCGCTCTCTGCATCGTAGCTAGGTGTGGTCGCCCCTAGGGTGAGCTGTGCGGTATAGCGCTTACGCATGCCCGTCAGACTCTCGATTTGCTTGGTGTACTTGCCCGTACAGACGACCAGTAGACCGGTAGCCATGGGATCTAGCGTGCCAGCATGACCTACTTTGATCTTCTTGATCTGGAGGTGGTGTCTGAGCTTATGCCGGATCTTATTGACCACGTCAAAGCTAGTCCAGTCCGTAGGCTTGTCTACGAGGAGCATGACACCTCGCTTAAAGTCATAAGCCTTGTCTAGGGTGTCTTTTGTGACGATGTATTCGATCATAGTAGTAGCGTGCATAAGCCGACTACACCGACGATGGCACAGTATATAGCGAAGTACTTAAGTTGGCTATTACGGACGATCTTGAGCATGAGTGAGCAGGCTAGTATACCTGTGACGAATGCTGCAATACCCGCGGCTATGAGGGCTGTAGTATTGGCTGTTTCTGCACCCAGATCACCATCCATGAGGTCCTTGGCCATCTTACCGACGATAAGGGGTACGACCATAAGAAAGCTAAATCTTGCGGCCTTGCTCTTGTCATTGCCCAGCAGTACGCTGGTACTGATGGTGGCGCCAGACCGGCTGATGCCTGGTATGATGGCGATCGCTTGTGCTATACCTATGATGATGCTGTCGCGATAGCTGATGGGTCGACCCGTAAGCTTCGCTCTATCAGCGAGTACTAGTAGGAAGGCTGTCACTAGTAGGGCACCACATACCATGATAAGGTTACCCGTAAGGTGAGAGTCGAGCCAGTCCTCTAGTAAGAAGCCGACCATAGCAGCCGGTATCATGCTGAGGATGATCTTAATGGCAAACGAGCGATCCTCTTCGTTGTTTTTAAAGAGGCCAGAGATGATGTCGATGATGTCTTTTCTAAATACAGCGATGGTACTCATAGCTGTTGCAAAGTGTACGACGACGGTCATCATGAGGCTCTCCTTGCCTACAGACTGCTCACCGAGAAGTGCCTTAGCTATCTCGATATGACCACTGCTACTGACGGGTAGAAACTCCGTCAAGCCCTGAATGATGCCTAGTATTATGGCATTTATGATATCAGACATGAGCGATTACCGCTTAAATACGGCGTAGATCTGGATACCGAGTCCACCTAGTATCAGTACAGGCGCTAGGACTGTTCTGCGAAAACCGTAGATGAGGTCGTCATCCCAAGTATTGCTATCAGGCATACTGCCACCTGACATCGCCGCGTAGCCGAGGAGCATCACCACGATACCTACAAGTATGATCTGTAGGTGTCTCTTTTGGTAGAGCATCTCTGTGCCACTGTCTACAGTGGTTACTTTGCCTACTTTGCTATCTTTTATATCCGCCATGGTACGAAGGTAATATCTTCTAATGATGATTAGTGAGCATATATATTATGATTTGCAATCCATTGACATATGCTCCCCGTTAAGTCGCCCTTGCTACAGGCGGTTTTCATTGACGATCTCTAGTATTTCGTCTCTGTAGTTTTTACCAATGGGGATCGTTTTGATACGTCCTTTTTCCATGATCTCGACGGTATTGCCTTGTAGGGCCTCGATTCGCTGTATGTTGATGATGTATGACCTGTGCACACGTCTGAAGTACCGCTCAGGCAGTCGCTGCTCTAGACTTTTCATCGTTTGGAGGGTGATCACTCGGCTGCCTTCTAGCCTTATGATCACATAGTCCTTGAGTCCTTCGATGTACAGTACATCTTCGAAGTTGACCTTCACGAGCTTTTTATCGGCTTTTACAAACATGAAGTCCTCCTGGTCATCGCCTGAGTTGTCATTACCATGCTCTCGTACGAGATTGGCCTCTACCTTGTTGATAGCCTGCATAAATCGATCTAGGCTGATGGGCTTGACGAGGTAGTCCGTCGCATTGAGCTCAAATCCATCTACTGCGTAGTCTGGGTAGGCGGTGGTAAATATAAATGCAGGTGGTCGAGCCAGGGACTTGATAAATTGTAGACCCGTAATCTGAGGCATCTGGATGTCAAGCAGTATGAGGTCTACATCGTGCTGCCTGAGTACCTCGTTAGCTTCTACGGCATTTTCGCATCTAGCGACTAACTCTACTTGTGGCAACTGATTTATATAAGTCTCCAGCACATCTAGTGCTAGGGGCTCGTCATCTACTATTATCGTTTTGATCATGGTCCTATTGTTTACGTGGTTATCTGCTCTAGAGCGAGTGTGAAGTTGACTTCGTAAGTGTCGATTGTATTGTTAATGTTTAACTGGTAAGCATCTGGATAGAGTAGGTTGAGTCGTCGCCGTACGTTGGTCAGGCCTATGCCACCTACTCGTCGGTCTATGGCGTCTGATGATTGCGGTGCTTTACTGTTGGCTACGACCATCTGTAGCTCACCATCGTGTATGGCTATACTCACATCGACAAATCCCTCCTTCATGGCCTTATTGACCCCATGCTTAAAGCAGTTTTCTATAAAAGGGATGAGTAGCTGTGGCGCGATCATACATTGATTGCAATCTCCCGCTATGTTTAGTCGTATATCAAAACCACTGCCTTGTCGTATTTTTTCTAGTTCGATGTAGCTTTTGATAAATTTTAGCTCCTTCGTCAGTGGTACCTTGGCTTCGTTACACTCATACAGCATGTAGCGCATCATTTCTGATAGACGTAGGACGATCTCTGGCGCCTTATCTGACTTTTTTAGCGTCAGTGCATAGAGATTATTGAGTGTGTTGAAGAGAAAGTGAGGATTGATCTGCGACTTAAGGAAGTTGAGTTCGGTCTCTAGGTTTTTGTTGTGGATCTCCTGTTGTAGCCGCTTGGTATTGACCCAGTCTCTTAGTATGCTAAAGAGTGTGGTAGCCATAGCCAGGAGGAGGCAGGATAGGAATATATTGAAGATGTTGTGCAGAAAGTAGAGCTGGATATCTGGCGACTGGCTGTATATCACGAAAAAGGTGACAATACGTATCGGTGTGATGATGATCGAGAAGATAGTCAGTAGCGCCAGGTGTCGCCAGATGTTTCTATCCTTGAGGTATTTAGGAAAAAAGTAAAGGATGGTGGCGTAGACTATGAGGGCAAAGAAGAGGAGCTGAAGGATGTTTTTGCCAATGGCTAGTCCTAGACCAGACTCCTGCGGATCTATCCACACCAGTACAGCAAAGGCGATAACCCAAAATAGAATGTGGGTACCTCGCTCACCTTTTGAAATGGCGGGCTTGTAGCTCAGCGTACTGCTAGGGATCGTAGACATCAGCAACAAAACTAATAGCTAGCTGCATAATATGGCGTACTACTTCGACTGATACCCATCTAAGGTCGATAAGTAGGCGGGCTATCGGACACAAATGTTGAATAAATGTGCTAGACTAGTCAGACCCTGCTATTTTTGCCATTCAAACCATAATGCCTTATGCCCATCGTATACCTCACTAGAATAGAGCGGTTCAATGCTGCCCACAAGCTGTGGGTGGAGGAGTGGAGTGTAGACAAGAATCTATCGACATTCGGTAAGTGTGCTAATAAGAACTGGCACGGTCATAACTATCGCCTCGAGGTGACCGTCAAGGGTGCTCCCGATCCGTACACAGGGTTTATCATGGATGCTAAGGTACTAGGCCAGCTGATCAAGCGTACCGTAACCGATATAGTCGACCACAGTAACCTCAACCTAGACGTCCCGTTTGTGCCCAGGGGTATGCAGCCTACCACGGAGAATATGGCGGTTCTCTTCTGGCAACAAATATCACCAGAGCTTGTTGGTTGTGAGTTGTATAGGATACGTCTCCATGAGACCGAGACCATTTACGCTGAGTACTTCGGTGAATGATCCTAAACAGTTAAAAACTAAAGAAGAAGTATCGATATATGTCTTATAAAAAAGAAGAGCACTACGATGATCAAGTAACGGATGCGCTGAGCACGGGCTACTCCAAGCTACTCGACAAACTCGGCGAAGATCCTAATCGTGGTGGTCTGCTTAAGACTCCAGAGCGAGCCGCCAAGGCGATGCAGTTCCTTACGCATGGCTACGACATGGATGCCAGCTCCATCCTGACCAAGGCTCTATTTAAAGAGGACTACAACGACATGGTCATCGTTAAGGATATCGAGCTCTACAGTCTATGTGAGCACCATTTATTGCCGTTTTTTGGCAAGGCGCATATCGCGTACATCCCTAATGGTTATATCGTAGGTCTAAGTAAGTTACCCAGGGTGGTTGATGTATTCGCTCGCAGGTTACAGGTACAAGAGCGACTGACCCATCAGATATTAAACGCCATAGAGGAGACCCTCAAGCCACTAGGTGTTGCAGTCGTAATAGAAGCCGCTCACATGTGCATGATGATGCGTGGCGTGCAAAAGCAAAATAGTGTGACGACTACCTCTGCCTTTACGGGTGAGTTTAAGAATGTAGAGACCAGAACCGAGTTTTTAAGCTTAATACAAGCGAATCTAAAATGACAAACGGTGGCACGGGAGTATACAACTCTATGATTGCAGCCACCGACTACAAACCAAATAATACATAGTACTTATGGCCCCTTTAGGTTACTGCAAGACTCTCATTCTAGGCCTATTGCTAGCCATAGCTGCTGGCCTGACTGCCCAGACGCCTCAGCGATACACGCCTGCTGATATCAAGCATAAGATCGAAAAGCTCAATGTGCTAGCGTCCGTACTATACGTAGCCGCTCACCCAGATGACGAGAATACCTACGTGATATCCTACTTGGCCAATGAGGGCAAGGCCAGGACAGCCTACCTATCACTCACTCGTGGCGGTGGCGGTCAGAACCTGATAGGTACGGAGATGAAAGAGTTGCTCGGCGTTTTGAGAACCCAAGAGCTTCTAGCTGCAAGGCGCCTTGATGGTGGAGAGCAGATGTTTTCGCGTGCTAGTGATTTCGGTTTTAGTAAGACGAGCGAAGAAACCCTCGAGATCTGGGATCGTGAGGCCGTACTGGCAGACGTCGTGTGGGCGATACGCAAGTTCAGACCTGATGTCGTTATTAACCGCTTTCACCATGATAGCAGCGGTAAGACACATGGCCACCATAGTGCCTCTGCGGAGTTGTCTTATGAGGCCTTTGACCTAGCGGGAGACCCCAGCGTATATCCTGACCAGCTCGGTACGGTAGACGCCTGGCAGCCTGAGCGATTGTTCTTTAATACGAGTTACTGGTTCTACGGTCGGGATAGGTCCAAGTTTGACGCTATAGACAAGACCGGCTGGGCACAGCTAGATGTCGGTGTCTACTACCCGCATAAGGGCATGAGCAACAACGAACTTGCCGCTCACTCTCGATCTCAGCATGTATGCCAGGGTATGGGTCGTACACCTAGGCGGGGTAGCGACATCGAGTATCTCGAACCCTTGAAAGGTAGTAAGCCCAAAGACAGCACGAATCTATTTGATGGAATCAATACTACGTGGTCCCGCCTAGATGGTGGTGCTGATATAGGCAAGGCAATCGACAAATTACTCACCGCTTATGATTACAGTAATCCTGCAGCCAGCCTGCCAGCCCTCATGGCCGTCTATGAGCAGATCAAGGCTATAGAGGACGATCACTGGAGATCGATCAAGCTGGCAGAAATAGAGGAGATCATCACTGCGTCTGCGGGACTATTCGCAGAGGCTGTACCAGCTCGCCAACGGTTGATGGCCGGTGAAGAAGTGGGTGTACGAGTAGAGGTCATCAACCGCAGTACCGCTGACATCTCCCTAGATAGAGTGGCTATAAGCGGGCTAGAGCGGGATACTATCCTGGAGTACCCACTTACTAATAATGAGGGGATTACCCTCGACTTAACGGTCAAAATCTCCGCAGAGACCGCTACCTCAGATCCTTACTGGCTGAGAGACGATGGTACCCTCGGTATGTATGATGTCGCCGACCAAGACCTGGTGGGGATGCCTGAGACACCGCGGCAACTAGCAGCTACTTATGCGATGACTATAGCGGGAAAGCCTTTCTCCATGACGAGACCACTTATATACAAGTCTACAGATCGAGAGCGAGGAGAAGTTTACAAACCAGTAGAGGTTACCATCCCCGTCGGAATCAAGATAAGTGAGCCAGTTTATGTATTCCCAAGTGAGCTACCTAGGAGGGTAGAAGTCACTGTCAAGACGGTCGCCGATAGTATTAGGGGTATGTTGAGACTTCCTAGCCCTGAAGGCTGGACGATCGAGCCCTCGACGATTACCGTAGATATACCCAAGGCGGGAGGAGAGCAAGTCTACGTATTTGACATCATGCCTCCATCTGGAGCGGCAGAGGCTACGCTGAGGCCAGTCATTGAGGTGGATGGTACTACATTTGACAAAGAGTTGATCACTATTGCGTACAATCATATCCCTGAGCAACTGGTCCTCCAGACGGCTACATGCAAGCTTGTCAAGCTAGACATCAAGACCCGGGGTAAGCGTATAGGTTACGTAGTGGGGGCTGGCGATAAAATACCAGCTTCGCTAGAGCAGATTGGTTACCAAGTAGATATGATCGAGGTGGGCGATATTACTGCTGATAAGCTCGTACAGTATGACGCCGTCGTGCTGGGTATACGTGCCTATAATAAGCATGACGACATCAAGTTTAAGCAGGATGCTTTATGGCAATATGCCGAATCTGGTGGTACGCTGATAACCCAATATACCGCCACGTGGGGTCGCAAGGTAGATGCACTATTCCCACTAGACTTCGAGTTGAGTAGAGATCGTGTGACCGTAGAGGAAGCCGAGGTGCGGATTCTAGCGCCTGACCACCCTGTAATGTCTAGTCCCAATGTGATTACGGACAAGGACTTTGATGGGTGGGTACAGGAGCGAGGCCTATACTTTGCTAGATCTTGGGATGAGCAATTTAAACCATTGCTAAGTAGCAATGATCCTGGTGAGCCAGCTAGAGATGGTGGGCTGCTAGTCGCTAAGTACGGACAGGGTTACCTGATCTACACCGGCTACAGTTGGTTTAGACAGTTGCCAGCGGGTGTCCCAGGTGCTTATCGCATATTTGCCAATATGCTTTCCCTTACTCCTATAAATGCAAAGCCATAGTGAGTGACAAGCCCCCAATATTTGCCACATGGCGCAGCTTTTACGTCTTCGTCATGGCGATACACTTTATCGTAATCGCAATTCTGACCTATATCACGTTTCAATTTAGCTAGATGCATACAATAGACTGGATCATCTGTGTAAGCATACTAGCCTTGATCGTCCTTTACGGCCTATACAAAACTCGCAATGTCAATAACTCAGAGTCTTATCTCTTGGGCAGTAGACAACTCAAGTGGTACACTATAGGCCTCAGTGTGATGGCTACGCAAGCGAGTGCTATTACTTTTCTGAGTACACCAGGTCAGGCCTTTGACGACGGTATGCGCTTCGCTCAGTTCTACTTTGGCCTACCCATAGCCATGGTGATACTCTGCATTTTCGTGCTACCCATCTTTTATAATTTGAAAGTATATACGGCCTACCAGTTTCTGGAGGGTCGGTTTGACGTGCAGACGAGGACATTGACAGCCTTGCTCTTTTTACTACAGCGTGGTATGGCAGCAGGTCTGACCATCTATGCGCCAGCCATCATACTATCCACCATAATGGGGTGGAATCTTAACATAACTAATGTAATCATCGGGCTCCTAGTGATTATCTACACGGTGACAGGCGGTAGCGAGGCCGTCTCACAGACCCAAAAACAGCAGATGATCGTCATACTATCTGGTATGGTTATAGCATTTGGTGTCATCGTCTTTAAGCTCTCCCCAGACATCAGCTTTACGGAGTCGGTCTCTGTAGCCGGCGCCATGGGCAAGATGAATATCGTCGACTTCGATTTTGACCTCAGTAGTAAGTACAATATATGGACAGGCCTATTGGGTGGTACCTTCCTGTTCTTGAGCTACTTCGGGACAGACCAGTCACAGGTGCAGCGCTATATCAGTGGCAAGTCATTGACGGAGTCGCGCCTCGGGTTACTATTTAATGGCCTCTTTAAGGTTCCTATGCAGGTGATGATCCTATTTACGGGTATCATGGTTTTTATGTTTTACCAGCTCAATCCGGCGCCACTACACTTTAATCAGGCCAATGTCGAGCAGGTCATGCAGTCGGAGTATGCTAGTCAATACACCGATATCGAGCAGATCTTCACGGCCAATTTTGCAGAGAAGAAGGCGGCTATCAAGGCATACATTGATACACCTGACCCACAAAGTAAGTCACGCATAGAGCTCCTCCTCGATAAAGAGAAGGGACTACGCAGTGATGCAGAAGGTGTGATCAAGGCCTACAGCGATAATGCCGTACTAGAGCTAGACACAGAGGATACTGACTATGTCTTCATCAACTTTATTATCAATCACCTGCCTATCGGTCTTGTGGGACTGCTTCTTGCGGTGATCTTTAGTGCCGCTATGTCCTCGACAGCTAGTGAGCTCAATGCTCTAGCTACGACAACGACGGTAGACTTGTACAAGCGATCATTCAGACGTAACGAGGATGATCAGCACTATCTTAAGTCCGCTAAGACCTTCACGCTGCTCTGGGGTATAGTCGCCATGACATTTGCTACGCTGGCCTCTCTGTTTGATAACCTCATTGAGGCCGTTAACATCATTGGCTCCCTTTTCTACGGTGTCATACTGGGTATTTTTGCCGTTGCCTTCTTTTTCAAAATGATAAATGGCTGGGCTGTACTACGTGCAGCCATAGTGAGTGAGGTAATTATTATTGTGATGTTTTATTTAGGAAAGATTGGCGTAATTGACCTAGCCTATCTGTGGCTTAACCCGATAGGCTGCTTCTTGGTCATCGGTATCGGATTACTATTTATGCTGATAAGTCCTAAGCAGCCTTCACCAAGTTAAAGACCAATGACGGAGCGAGAGAAAATGGTGGCTGGCATTCTCTACGATGCAGGAGATGCTGAGCTTACGCAGCTCAGCCATAGAGCGAGATCGCTGTATCGTCGCTATAACCAACTTGGTGACCAAGACGATGTAGTCCGCCTAGGCTTACTGTCCGATCTTTTTGCCAGTATGGGTAAGGGAGTGGAGATTGTACCACCCTTTTACTGTGACTACGGTTTTAATATCTCGATCGGTGATAGTGTCTTTTTTAATATGGGCTGCGTGATCCTTGATATATGTCCAGTGAAGATAGGCAACCAGGTCATGTTCGGCCCCAATGTGCAGCTCTATGGAGCCACGCATCCCCTCAATCCGAAGATTCGTAACCTAGGCCCCGAGGCCGGCAAGCCCATCATCATCGAGGATGAGGTGTGGATCGGCGGTAATGCCGTGATCTCTCCAGGTGTGACTGTCGGCCGTGGTGCCGTCATAGGGGCGGGAGCTGTTGTTACCAAAGACGTACCTGCCTATACCTTCGTAGGGGGCAATCCTGCCAAGGTGATCAAGACCGACCTCGATAAGCTCGACTACTAGTTCTGGGTTGTGTGATGAACCGCTAGCCTGCCTTGGCTTAACTCAGACCATCCAATAACTCTATCGCCAAATAAGCCATAGTACCTATCCCAGTCTTGAGCGATTGCGGGTCTACGTCGAACGTGGGAGTATGCACGGGGCTTACAATTCCTTGCGCCTTGTTGCCCGTCCCTAGGCGGTAGAAGCAGCAATCGGCGTGCTGGCTGTAGTAGCTAAAGTCTTCCGCTGTCATGCGGATGGGCAGGTCTATTACCTGGTCCGCACCGAGGTAGTCGGTTATATGTCGTTGTACGCTGGCGGTGAGGGCCTCATGATTATGTAGGTAAGGGTAGCCTTTTCTTATGTCTACGTCAGCTGTGGCACCATAGGCAGCTGCGATATGCTTACATATCTGCTCGATGTGTGCATGCGCCGCTTGACGCCAGTCCTCGTCCATAGCCCTGAAGGTACCCTCGACTGATACGGCATCGGGTATGACATTGGTAGCACCGCCGTGCGACCAGATCTTACCAAAGCTTAGTACCGACGGCTTGGTAGGAGGTGCCTTGCGACTAACCACATCCTGTAAACTAGTGAGTAGCCTCGCCATGATGATGATGGGGTCCACGGTCTTGTGGGGTAGAGCGGCATGCCCACCCTTGCCATTGACCTGGATGTAGATCTCATCGGCACTAGCCATGTAGGGACCTCCCTTGATACCGACAGTGCCGGTCTCCAGTGGTGGGTGTACATGCTGCCCGAGGATGTAGACAGGCTTGTACTGCTCCAGGAGACCTTCCTTGATCATGATGCTAGCACCACCAGGCAGCTTTTCTTCGCCGGGTTGCCAGATCAAGACCACACGACCCTTGAGGGATGATCGCATCGATGAGAGTATCCGAGCCACACCAAGGAGGCTAGCCGTATGTACATCGTGGCCGCAAGCATGCATCACGCCTTCATTCTGCGATTTATAAGTAGTGTCGTTTAGCTCCGTGATGGGAAGAGCATCGATATCAGCCCGCAGACCGACGCATGATCCGGGCAGGTCACCGTCTATCACCGCTACGATGCCATGTCCTGCCCAACCTGAGGTATAGGTGATGCCTAGTTCATCTAGTCGTCCTTTTATATATGCTGAGGTCGCTTCCTCCTCAAAGGACAGCTCAGGGTGCATATGTAAGTGCTCTCGATCAGATACAGTGGCGGCGTAGTGTTGCTCGGCTAATAGCTGGACTTGCTGTTTAATATTTGACACGCTTAGAGTTACTTTGATATGAAAAAGATATGCTTTAAAAAAGGCAGTAAGTCAAAAGATAGACGATAGGCCTTGGCATAGTCCAAAGCACTCATATCGGCTATAAGTATGGAGGTAACGTAAGGCTTGATAGTCGGTAGTGATCCATCTGGATTGTCATAACCTACCCACGTCATGTCACCACGGATCGTAGCCATCACATCTGACCAGTACGAACCGCTCAGTCGGTGTAGCGGCCAACAAATAGGCGATAATAGTAAAGCGACGATAGACAGTAGTTTGTCAAAGGCCCACTTGGTCTTACGATACTCCTCTTGCCCTAGACGGATCGTGATGTCCACGGTGTATATTTCGCCTTGGTGATTGCGACTCTTACTACCTACTACAGCCAATAAGTCGTCACCAGCCAGCCTGTACCTGACTCGAGAGCCCACCGATGACATGACCTGCATGATCTGGGACATAGACATATCTAGCCTAGAGAAGACGACTTCATTGATACGCATAACGCCGATCACCTCCTGCAGTTGGCCTATGTCTATCGATGGATTGATACTGTCGACCACCTTGCAGTTGGGCTGCTTGCTCAGCAGGTTACTGATTTCATCAGCGTTTTTGGGTTCACCCACGATGAGGATATTACTATCATCTTCTCGATGTAGTATCCTGCTCAGCACGACATTGAGTAGGGGTAAGACTACTACGGCGGCAATGGATAGAAATGTTACGACCGCTCGACTGGACCTGAAAGCCTCAGGGAGTAAGCCATAGGTAATCAGCACAACTGCTGCGCCGATCATGGTGAAGACCACGTTGCGCCGGTAGGAGGTAGAAGGACGGTAGGCCTGTCCGAGGGCGAGTGCTGTAACTATAATTAGCGCTGCACCAACTATGGTCTCATTGATAGGGCTGGTATCAAAAAACGCTTGATCGTCGTATCGCCAACTAGCCCACGATTGCTTGATCAACCACCCGATCACGGTCATTGTGATCAGATTGAGCACGGGGGCTAACGTCGCTTTGATACCAAACCGTAGAAAAGTCAAGGCTCCTCTGGCAATGATGGCTAGCTTGAGTGCTGCGACGAAGAGGCTACCATAGACACCGCTATAGTGCTTTTGTACATACAATATCATAGCCTCGTAGAAGATCTTAACATAGCTGAGACTGCCTTTTTTACTGCTCTCACCCTTGTAGTGGATGATCTGCGTATCTGCAGCATACAAGATTTTGTAGCCCGCTTGCCTGATCCTGTAGCTAAGGTCTATGTCCTCCGCATACATAAAGAACCGCTCATCAAATGCGCCAATCTCCTCAAGTACCGACTTGTGCATCATCATAAAAGCGCCGCAGAGGACATCAACAAAATGATTGACGTCAGGGTCGAGGTGCCTGAGATTGTAACCATTAAAAAATGCAGTCTGATCAAACAAAGCATCGAGGCCCGTCAGCTTGCAAAACGAATTCCAAACAGTAGGTAGGCCCCTCTTGCTCTCTGGTAGAAACTGGCCACTGCCGTCAAGCATCTTGGCACCTAGAGCACCTACTTGTGGGTCTTGGTCTAGGTGACGGATACAGGTCGAGAAGGTATCCTCGGCAACCACGGTATCGGGATTGAGCAGGAGGATATACTTTCCGTGGGCTTGGTTGATGGCTTGATTGTTAGCCCTGCCAAAACCTAGGTTTTCTTTGTTGGCGATGAGGTTAACTTGAGGGTAAGTCGCCTCGATCATCTCGACTGACCCATCGATAGAATGGTTGTCAACTACCCAGACCTCATAAGTATCTGGCGCAAGATCACAAGCGAAGACAGAGGACAAACACTGCTGTAAGAAGTGCTTGACATTGTAGTTGACTATGACGATCGAAAGTTCCACAGGACGAAGGTAAGTCGCAGGGACGAGATGGACGGAGGCGACGGACTCAGCTAGCTCTACGCTGGAGGTGGTCTAGGTTTATCTCGTCACTTAGGCTAGATTGGTGTTTGGTAGCCACCTGTAGGACTTCACGGATAAATAGCTGGACAGACTCGCCGACCTGGGCCAGCTTATGCTCTGTCTTAAATCCTACATTTTGAGAAGTTAAGAGCCCGATCCGCCTTAGTTTTCTGAGGTGCTGTGAGATCGTAGAGTCATGCAGCGGAATGTTTTCGGTGAGCTCTTCTCGGGAGATCCATCCTTTGGACTGTACTAGTCTGCTTAAGATAATCTGTCTGGCGGGGTGGCTCAGGGCCTCACATATGTGGGCTAGGGACTGGTTAGCCTTTGGAAAAGACTGGTGGTGTGGGAATGCCATAGTTGTATAGGTTGGTGAAGTGAAGGTAATAGTTATTTGTATTTGTAGCAAATACATTTACCTCCCCAGCCCCCACCCAACGGCACGATATATGCCCTATTTTTGTAATCTGTTTCGACCAGGTAGTGTAACTTTAGCGCTATCTTAAGACTAAAAGACCACCGACCGTCGTCTCTATATTGTGTAATTGGTGCCAATGATCAATCATACAGGTAGAGTATTGACTTTAAATCTCAACTTTGACCCATGGAAAAGAATGGACTGTATTTAGCCGGCGAAGAAAAAAACCAAAAGAAGGCCAGGACGATTGCGATCATCCTGCACCTGCTTTTGCTATTGATCATGTTTTTCTTCTTCTTTCCTAGTGTTACAACTAAGATGGACCCCGACATACCACCCAAGATAGTCGTTGACTTTAGCTACAAGGCGAGTTCGCTGAGTAAGTATGCGCATGCAGACTCAGGTAAGCCAAAGCCGAAGACTAAGAACGTGGAAAAGGTGAAAGCAGTCAAGACAAAGGTGGTTAAGCCCGTCGTCAAAAAACCGACGATCAAGAAGCCTGATGTAAAGAAACCAGAAATCAAGCCTGCTACCACGCCTGTCACACAAGATGATAGCCCCGTAGTTATGGAAGAGGATGACGTCGTTATCGAAGATCCAGACATGGAGCTCGAGGATGTGCCAGAACCAGAACCTATTGAAGAAATAGAGGAGGTTGCCGAAGAAGCACCTAGTACCGATGCGTCAGACCCATCTGATACGGACGGTAGCTCTGATGTAGATCCGTCGATGACAGAGGGCGAAGACGGTGGTACGGGTAAAGGTAAAACTGGCGATGGTCCGGGAGATGGCAAAGGCAATGATAGCACGAGTGGTAAGGGTGACGCTGGTAACGGTACTGGCGATTATGATGGCAGCGGCGATGGTGTCTTTGGACGACAGGTTGTCAAGAGAAATTTAGCAGGTATATATAAGACCTTAAAAGAAAGTGGAATTATCGTTGCTAAGGTTTGTATCAATAAGAGCGGCATCGTGTCTTACGTCGAGTTACTAGAGATGGAGTCAACGATTAAAGATCGTAAGACCCTCCGCAAAGCACTAGAGGCTTTTCAGGGTTACCAATATGAGCCGGATTTCAGAGCTCCAGAGGAGCAGTGCGGTAAATTGACACTGCAGCTAGATATTAATACGTTTAAGTAGCGTGCCTGGTCCGAATGACAGTTTCATAGTTGAGGCACGTGAGATGTCCTTGGCCTGATTCAAGTACTTTTTTCTTAATCATCACACTCGAGAGATATGAAATACATAATAGGACTGCTATCTTTTGCTTGCGTGATTACTAGCTATTGTGCATCTGCCCAAGCACTATTGGCAGATATAGATTTTTACGCAGACATCACGATCAACGCTGTAGACGCTGACCATAGGGTACGTGCCAATGAGCAATTAGTCCAACTCATAGAGACTTACCTAGCGAACGAAGAGGCTGACTTAGCGGCCTTGAAGGACGAAGTGCCATTTATCAGCCAGCAGCAACTAGAAGGTTCTGCCCATACCATATATACGTGGCAGGTCAGTGTTTCAGACGATGCATTCGAGACCTATGGATATGTCAAAGAAGCGGGTGGTAAGGTCGTTAAGTTACAAGATC
The DNA here is from genome assembly GCA_964389475.1 of uncultured Saprospiraceae bacterium. Classification (GTDB taxonomy): domain Bacteria; phylum Bacteroidota; class Bacteroidia; order Chitinophagales; family Saprospiraceae; genus CAYMFD01. Next base: position 7,891 of record CAYMFD010000006.1, on the reverse strand, counting down.
TCGATGTCTTAGATGGAGATACTGTCTACGAGGAGTTGTCACCGGATCGGTGGTTGGGAGCCTTATACTACAATACCATTCCTACGATAGTTGACGGCCAGCAGGCTTGGCTATTGTTCGGGTATGACGGTCATAGTAAGTTCGATAGGATCAAGGTTTGTGACGTGATTCGCTTTGTTGATGGGGAGCCCGTTTTCGGTGCCGAGATCTTTAAGCGAGGAGATGGCCCTAGGCCTGATGTACGGTCCCGGTTATTGCTGAGCTATAGTTCGGATAGCAATGTGACGCTTAACTATAACCCCAACCTCAATATCATCATGCATGATCATCTGATCAATAGGATGGGTCGCTTGCCAGGGCAGGGTACCACCTGGTTGTCCGATGGTAGCTATGAGGGTTACATGTGGGACGGCGAGTACTGGGTCTATGATGAGAAAGTATTCGAACAGGTCTTGCAAGAAGGCAATTACCCAAGGCCTACGCCAGTACTAGAGCAGAGAGGAGAGGGTAGGTCTAGCAAGTAATTCATTACTCATCGATGTAGACGCCTCTTTCGTCGAGTGTCGGCAACTTCTTACGGTAGATCGCAGGTTAATCTTTTACGACCCGATAAGGTTGTATATTTATCTGATCATACAAACAACTGTAACCTATGGAAGCTCTATTGCCGTTGATGCCCATTTTATTTATTCTACTGATGATTTTGGCTACTGGCCTCTTTACTGTTAAGCAGCAGACAGCTGCTTTAGTAGAGCGATTTGGTAAGTTCCATTCTGTCAAAGATTCAGGTATTCACCTTAAGATCCCTATCGTAGATAAGGTTTCAGGAAGGATCAACCTAAAGATCCAGCAGCTAGACGTAATAGTTGAGACCAAAACCTACGATGATGTTTTCGTCAAGCTCAAAGTTTCTGTCCAGTATAAGGTACTTCCCGAAGGTATCTATGATGCATTTTACAAACTAGACGATCCTTATGAGCAAATTACCTCATTCGTGTTTGATACAGTACGTGCAGAGGTTCCTAAGATGAAGCTAGATGATGTTTTCGTAAGAAAAAATGATATCGCCGATGCTGTCAAAAATGAGATCTCCGACTCAATGGAAGAGTACGGCTATAAGATCGTCAAGGCACTAGTTACGGATATAGACCCCGATGCAGCCGTAAAGCATGCCATGAATAGGATCAACGCCTCTGAGAGAGAAAAGATAGCGGCCGAGTACGAGGGAGAAGCAGAGAGAATAAGAATTGTAGCCAAGGCTAAGGCAGAGGCTGAAAGCAAGCGCCTTCAAGGTCAGGGTATCGCCGATCAGCGAAGAGAGATCGCAAGGGGTATCGAGGATAGTGTCGAATCGTTAAACAAGGTAGGTATCAATAGTCAAGAGGCGTCTGCTCTGATCGTCGTAACTCAGCACTACGATACACTGCAGAGTATGGGCGAAAACACCAATAGTAACCTCATCCTCCTACCCAATAGTCCGAGCTCTGCCTCAGATATGCTAAGTACAATGGTGACCTCCTTTGCAGCATCGCAGCAGATGGGTGAGTCTATGAAATTGCAGAATGCCGATAAAATCAAGCTAGCAGAACGATCCGAAAGGAGTAATTCCTAAGTTTGTAGGATGATTACAAGACTTGCACTACTCCTGTCACTACTCGTGAGCTGGGGATATGTCAATGGCCAGGAGCTACTAGCTCACTGGTCTGACTCGACCCTAGTATCGTCTAATGCGCATCGTAACACCTACAATGAGGTATGGGGCTATGCCCAAGAGGGTAGAGAGTATGCCATCATCGGTAGTACGGCAGGGACACACATCTTTGACGTGACAGACCCTACAGCGATGGTACAGCTTGAGATGATACCCGGTGGCTCTCAAGGCGGCGTCATTATACATCGCGACTACCACACTTATCGCAACTACCTATACGCTGTAGCAGATGAGGGCAGCCGATCAACACTGCAGGTAATAGACCTGTCGTTTTTGCCAGATAGTGTCGTCGTAGAGTATGACAGTGCTGACCTCATACGTCGTAGCCACAATATTTACATCGATACTACGCATGCCCGCCTGTACTCTTTGTTATCAGGGAGGTTGGGTCAGTCTGGCTTCGATGCACTGGCGGTTTATGATATCACTGAGCCCAGTAATCCTGTTGAGATCGCAAGGGTCAATGACTTTGACGGTTTTGAGATCAACCATGTACACGACGGCTACATCGAGGATAATCTAGCTTTTTTCAATTGCGGCTTTGATGGATTTGCCATCGTAGATGTGACAGACCCTAGTGACTATGATCTGCTATCAGCATGGACCACAGCGGACTATCCTCAGGCGGGCTATAATCACAGCGGATGGCTAGATGAGTCGGGCGAATACTACTACATGTCCGACGAGACGCATGGTGCTGATATGAAGGTCGTAGATGTACGAAATCTTGAGGAGATTCGACTAGTTACCACGTTTGACGCTGGTAGCCCAGAGACATTTGATATACCTCACAATCAGATCGTTGTGGGGGATAGACTCTATGTGAGCTACTACTTTGATGGCCTGCAAGTATTCGATATATCAGACCCTAGAGATCCTCAGGTGGCATGGAGTTATGATACAAGTGAGGAGGTCCACACCAATGGCGTCTATCGAGGCGCATGGGGTGTCTATCCCTTTCTACCATCAGGGGTAATTCTTGTAAGCGATATGCAAGAGGGACTATTCGTATTGAGGCCACCCGTCACGAGTGCTACGGAGGACGAGACCATAGGGCAGATTGAAGTATACCCCAATCCTACGACTGGTATGCTGACGTGGGATGTATCCCTCTCGCATGATGGACAGGTGAGACTTTATAGCTCTACAGGCCAACTCCTAGTCGATAAGCGCTTGGCAGCAGGTAGCCGATCGATCGACCTCTCAGATGACTTGCCAAGTGGTAATTACATCTTAAAGTTACAAGACGGCACGACGACACATACCACTACGATCCAGTTGATACGTTAGCATATCTAGATGCTTCGATTACTGACTCTATCACTGATAAGCCTACTACCTATCGTCCTGTATGGACAGCGAGGTGGTCAACCTATACAACAGCCTAGGCAGAGTAATATGGGTGCGACCATGGACTCTGTTGTTAACGAAGAGCCACTCGTATATACCTACTTTACAAGTACTGCCCTAGATAGCTTATTTACGTTTTCTGATACGACGCTGGGCAGGCAGATGCACCACTACGATCCTATACAACGTAGAGGGGACTACCATGTCAATCTAGGTAACAATGGTTCGGCACATAGGCCGCTCATCTATCGCAAGCGAGTAAGGCCACTCATAGACTTTGGTCATCACGAGTATGACCTGTATCGGATAGACTTTGATTCACTGCGGTTTTATCAGGTCAATCGACCGATTGCCGACCTAGCCTTTAGTAGTCAAGGAGGCCGGCAGAACTTTGTCGTCAGCGCAGACTTTAGCCGATCGTTTACAGATGGTATCCAGTCCAATATCCAGTACAGGCGCTTTATACAGACAGGCTACTACACAGAGCAGGCCGTCCGTAATACCAATCTTGGTCTCAGTTTCACCTACAGTAGTCCATATGATAAGTATCGTATCATCATCGCGATGATGAATAATGTCGCCTCATCTGAGCAGAATGGTGGTGTGCTTGATGCCGCTAACCTGAGACAAGCGGGCTTTGGTCGTCGTACGGTAGTGCCAGTTACGCTAACCGGGGCATCGACGAGGTATCAAGATCGCGGAGTGACCGTCCTACAACGACTAAGGCTAGACTGGCGTCGTGCTGGGTTTGACCTCGCACTAGAGAATAAGATAGATGTCACCAGTGGCTACTTCCGATTTCAGGATACGGACGTCTCACGACAGCAGGACAGTGCTTTCTACACTTACTACCGCACGGACGATCGTGGTATCAGATATGACCTGTCCTATGATCGGGTGACAACAGCACTAGATCTAGTAGGTCGCAAGGCGGCTAAAAATCTTGCTGTCAAGGTAGGAATGCTATATGGCTATACGGCTGTGCAGCGCAACCCCGGTCAGCAGACTTACCACGACTTATTACTCACCGGTCAGGCCAATCTTCCATGGCGCAGTCAAGAACTCAATGCCAAGGCGTGGATAGGCCTAGGCGCCGCTACGGGTACATTTAACCTGCACGGTAACCTCGTATTACGACCTGTTGATGGGCTGGAGATAAATGCAGATGTAGATATTTACCGGCACCGACCGACTATGCTACAGGACGACTTGGTCGCTACACAGGAGGTGATATGGACTAATGATTTTGCCCTGCCAGTAGGTACCACCTTGCAAGGTCGATTGTCGATGCCTAGGTTACGACTCCATGTTGACGTTAATCAAACTGCGGAGAACAATACCGTCTACTTTGGTACCCAAGCTCGACCAGAGCAGTATGATCAGGTCTATACCGCTACGACGCTATCGCTAGGGCATGGACTCCGTGTAGGCCGATTTGGACTGGATAACTTACTGCACTATCAGGCCTTTTCGGAGAATCTGTTCCGACTACCCAATTGGACGACACGTCACGACCTGTGGTGGGACGGCTATATATTCCGACGAGCTATGCACACCCGTCTAGGGGTAGAGGCGACCATCGTACCTGCACATGACGGCACGGCTTTTATGCCTGTTACAGGAGTGTTTTACCAGTCGGATGACTTTAGAGTCAATGACTATGTGATGGTAGAGCCTTACATGTCTCTACAGATTAGCAAGCTCCGAGCCTTTGTCAAGTTCGAGAACTTCACCAACTACTTTTCAACTCGACTACCGATCTATGTCGAGAACCACCCACAGTTTGATGCCCGCTTCCGCCTAGGTGTCCGGTGGCTTCTGATGGACTA
>CAYMFD010000006.1:0-2901 GCA_964389475.1 uncultured Saprospiraceae bacterium | reverse complement strand
TATTTTATTTAATGTGTATCTTGCACGCTTTCAACGGTAGTGTCAACCCGCTACGCCTTTTTAAAATGAGTAAACCTTCCTGCTATGCCTGCCATCAGATGTAGATTTTTCCTTGTTATTAGTCTTTTAGTGTGTACCACGTTTGCCTTGTATGGTCAACGGACTTGTGGACACGATTCGTGGGCAGCGAGTATGCAGCAGCACCCACAGCTACTCAAGGAGATGCAGCTCAATCAGCAGAAGGCTCGACAGTTTGTAGAAGGTGCCAAAGCTGTACCTTGCGGAGCAGGCAATACACTGGTAATCCCTATGGCTTTCCACTTTAATGGAAATATCACCAGTGCCAATATGACCTGCATCATGAACACCATCAATGACCAAATCCAAGTCTTGAACGAGGACTTTGGTGGCTATAATGCGGACATCACAACTTACTGCAATCATGCGACGCAATGCCCATCAGACTATGCACCTACAGCACTCGGTAATGATGCCTGTATACAGTTTTGCCTAGCTACACAGAATTTGCCTGGTGGGGCTACCGATGCCATTACCTTCGGTCAGTACACTTGGTCATCTCCAGCTGTCGCTGCTCCAGGCTGGGATGGTATTTTCAATGTATTCATTAGTGATATAGATCCACCTAATACACCAGCTAACTTGCTAGGCGTAGCACCTATCTCAGGCGCAGCTACACCTAATGGTAATGGTATGTTCATCACCTCTGCCGCCTTTGGTGGTAGTGGTAATACATGTGTCTCAGGTATCGGCCTCAACAATTCGTCAACGTACAATCAGGGACGTACAGGCACCCACGAAGCAGGACACTACTTTGGCCTGCTACATACTTTCGAAGGATGTAGTAATGGCGATATGATTGCCGATACCCCTGACCAAACTCAAGATAATGGGCTCACACCTACCATAGATTACAATAACTGTACAAGTACCGCAATCAATAGCTGCGGTACGCAGGACTTTTTCTTTAACTACATGGACTACGTCAATGATGCATCGATGTTTATGTTTACAGCCGATCAGATGGCGGTGATGAAGGCGACTGGTGATATGGGTACTTGGTCTTCTAATACCGTCACCTGTGGCTCGATGGATCACACTCCGCTGCTACCCGTAGGAGGATGTCCAGTGAGTACGCCACCTACATCTGCATTTACGCAAGACTATGCAGGTAGCCCACTCTGCGCTGCCCAGGCCGTCATCACTTTCACGGATGCGAGTCAGAATTTCCCCACAGGCTGGTCATGGACTTTTAGTGGTGCAGGCGTGAGCCCTGCCACTAGCACAGACCCCAATCCACAGGTGACTTACAGTGCCAGTGGTACGATTACAGCCACCTTAGTTGCGAGTAATAATGCGGGTAACGGCAACACCGCCACTCAGACTATCGCAGTTACTTTAGAGGATCCTATCAACTGCGGAGATTGTGGTAGTGTAACCACTGATGATGGAGGCATTGCCGGCAACTATCCCCCTATCGATGCTACTTATGTATTGTGTGCTGCTAGTCCTACCGATCTTATTCAACTGACCTTTACAACCATTGATATGCAGGTTTGGCAGGGAAACTTAGGCCTCACAGACCACCTAGCGATATACGAGGGCAGTACAGCATCAGGCAGTCCATCTCGGTACGTGTTTGAAAATGCAGTATACCAGTTGAGCGGTAATACCTTCAGTCAAGTATCGGAAGTCTTTACTGCTTCCACATCATGTGTTACCATCGTATTTGACCATGTGTCTGGTACTGCGCCGGGATGGGTAGCGGATGTGACTTGCCTCCCTCCACCCACGTGCTACGATGGCTTGATGAATCAGGGAGAGACATTTGTCGATTGTGGAGGACCGTGTACACCATGCCCAGATCTTTGTGATGACTTTACTTTCACAGATGCTGGTGGGGTCAACAATCCTACTGGTATTGAAGGTCAATCTTGGCAGATATGTGCTGAGGATATGAATGATCAGGTCACCCTTACCTTTAATACTATCGACATGCAGCCCTTTAACAATGGTGCATTGTTAATATATGATGATAATATGAGTAACGGTCAGAACTTCGACTACTATGTCACGTCAGGATCGGTTTTCATTCCTGCTAGCGGCAATAATCTCAATTTCTGGGGTAGTAATACGATAACGAGTACGGACGATTGCTTCACATTCTTGTTCTTCGTACCTAGCACTATGGCTGGCGATGGCAATGGCTGGGAAGCAACGGTCGACTGTCCTACTTCGTGCACCCAGACGTCGATAGTGACTACGCTGGCCAATAGTGGTGCTGGATCTCTACGTGCCGCTATAGACAATACTTGTAAAGACGGGGAGGTCAGCTTCGCTACCAATACAAATGGACTGCCGGTTACTTTAACGAGTAGCGGTATTGTCGTCAACAAGGATCTGATCCTTTCCGGTAATGGTGTCAATACGACCATTCTTGATGGAGATAATGCGCATCAGTTCTTCTCCATCCAAGCTGGCGTACTCCTAGAGCTAGACAATATGACGCTACGAGATGGCTTTGCCCCTCAGGATGGTGGCGCTTTCTACAATTTAGGCGATGTAATATTGGATGATTGTACGCTGGATGGCAACGCAGAAGGCGTTGACAATAAAGCATTTACCAATCAAGGTCCCGCCACCGTAACTATCAAGCAAGGCGGTACAGTAACCATCAAGTAACAAATAGTTGCCCAAAGGCTTGCAAGTAATAAGGTAGTATATGTATCTTTGCGAAGCCTTAGAAAAAAGGTGTAGCTGGCCCGTTCGTCTAGGGGTTAGGACGCCAGGTTTTCATCCTGGTAGCAGGGGTTCGAATCCCCTACGGGCTACAAACAAAAAGAGCACTCAATCGAGTGCTCTTTTTGTTTGTAGACCCTCCGG
>CAYMFD010000005.1:0-65730 GCA_964389475.1 uncultured Saprospiraceae bacterium | reverse complement strand
CGCAAACAGAGATACTGGTCGTAGCCAAGAAAAGTGCGACTGTGGCTGGCACGATCATAGCCAAGTGCAATCATTAATTCTATGTTTAAGCATTTCCGTAAAGCACAAACAATCCACCGCCTCAGAAAAGCAATTTCTAAAAGCGTAGAGCCGGATTTTAGCTCGGCCCCAAGGGCCCGAGCTAAAATCTCCTTTTGCGAACAAGCTTTCCTGCCTGCCAAGTTGGCTTGCCAGGTAGGCAGGTTTGCCTACTTTTTCAGCGGAAAAAGCAGGTCGCTGTCCCACGATCGGGACAATACCATAAGATACATCAATTCTTGACTACTACTAGACTACATTTACATAGACAAAATCAAAACACATGAAAATCAAATTAGAATCTACCTACGGAGAGCTGGCATTTAAGGGGACCAATGAGCGGGGTCAGTCTGTACAATTTAGTGGGGACAAGCAGGCCGTCAGCCCGATGGAGTCGGTACTCATGGCCGCAGCAGCATGTAGTAGTATCGATGTGGAGTTGCTACTAGGTAAGATGCGGCAGGCGCCAGACAGCATAGAGGTCGAGGTCGAGGGACACCGTGTAGATGCCGTGCCGGCAGTATTCGAAAAGATGCATATGCACTACATCATCTACGGTGACGTAAAGCCAGAAAAGGCCGAAAAAGCGGTCAATATGAGTGTCGAAAAGTACTGTAGTGTGAGCATCATGCTGCAGGCTGCTGTAGCCGTGACTCACTCGTGGGAGGTGCGATCGTCAAAGGAATCATAATCCTGTAGGATGGCACGTGATAATGACTACCTTTGAGAGCTCATAATACCGACCGATGAGTGATCAGATCAAGCACGAGTGTGGACTAGCATTCGTGCGGCTGCTAAAGCCGCTCTCCTACTACCAAGAAAAGTATGGCACCAGCCTGTACGGGCTCAACAAGCTGCAACTGCTCATGCAAAAGCAGCGCAACAGGGGACAAGACGGCGCTGGTATAGCGACCATCAAGCTCGACATGCAGCCGGGTAGCCGATACATCAGCCGGCGACGGAGTAATAATCCGCAATACCTCAAGCACCTATTCGAGGGTGTGATGGGTCACTTTGATGACTGTACACCCGAGCAACTGTCTGATCCTGACTGGCTCAAGCACAACAAACCCTACACGGGCGAGGTCATGATCGGCCACCTACGCTATGGTACGCATGGTGCTAATACGATCGAGACTGTACACCCATTCTTACGACAGAGTAACTACATCAATCGTAACCTCGTCACGGCGGGTAACTTTAACCTGACCAATGTAGATGAGCTCTTCGCAGAGTTGATAGACTTCGGTCAGTACCCCAAAGAAAAGTCCGACAGTGTCACCGTCCTCGAGAAGATCGGCCACTTCCTCGATAGCGAGGTACAGCGCCTCTTCAACTGGTTTAAGCCAGAGGGATATAGCAACCAAGAGATCAATAGCCTGATCGCAGAGCACCTAGACCTACAGCGCATACTGAGTAGGGCCTGCCGAAAATTTGACGGTGGCTACGTGATGGCGGGGATGATCGGTCACGGGGATGCCTTCATTCTACGCGACCCAGCCGGCATACGTCCTGCCTACTACTACCAGGATGATGAGATCGTGGTGGCCGCATCAGAGCGACCGGCTATACAGACGGCTATCGATGCTCACTATGATGAGGTCAAAGAAATCGAACGGGGCCATGCCCTGCTGGTCAAAAAGAACGGCGAAGTGTCAGTCCAGTCGTGCAAAGAGCAGCTACCTCGAACGGCCTGCTCCTTTGAGCGGATATACTTCAGTCGTGGTACAGATCGCGACATATACCTAGAGCGAAAAGAGCTCGGAAAACTGGTCGTACCTAAGATCATGGAGGTGATCAAGGACGACCTCAAGCACACGATATTTTCGTTTATACCCAATACGGCTGAGGTCGCATTCTACGGAATGGTCGAGGAGCTCCGCGCCGTGGCTAACCGCCAGAAGGCAGAAAAAATAGCGGCTCTAGGCAAGGACATCAGTGCTGAGCAGGTAGCAGATATCATGCTCTCGCACAGCCCACGAATCGAAAAACTAGCCGTCAAGGATGCCAAGCTACGTACATTCATAGCCGACGATATCGCTCGTGGCGAGATGGTAGGCCACGTTTACGATGTGACCTATGGCATCGTCAAAAACAACGTCGATACAGTAGCCCTCATCGATGACAGTATCGTGAGAGGCACCACACTGCGCGACAGCGTCATCAGTATCCTGAGTCGCCTCAAGCCCAAGAAAATCATCATCATCAGCTCTGCCCCACAGATCCGCTACCCGGACTGTTATGGTATCGATATGAGCAAGATGTGGGAGTTCGTCGCCTTTAAGGCCCTGATATCCCTGATCAAAAAAGATAAAAAGGAGGCGCTACTCAAGGAGGCCTACGAGCGGTGTATGGCCGAGGAAGACAAGCCTCTCGATGAGATGGTCAATCAAGTGCAACCCCTGTATGCCTTGTACAAGTACGATGAGATAACAGCAGAGATCGCCAAGATCATCACGCCTAGCCACATCGACATAGAGGTAGAGCTCATCTACCAGACGGTGGAGGATCTCAAAAAGGCCTGCCCCGACAATACGGGTGACTGGTACTTTAGCGGTAACTACCCTACCCTAGGTGGTGTGCGAGTGGTCAATCGGTCGTTTATCAATTACTACGAGGGTAAAAATGAGAGGGCTTATTAAGAGAGTAGTTTAAAGTCCGAAAGTAGAAAGTCTAAAGTGCAGAAAGTTTGGCGCTATTGGCTTTGTTGGGATTATTGGCTAGTCTAATTTGATACTGATGTACCTCGTGATGATGTATAGGTCGCGGGACCCTATGACTGGATCAGGAAGTACGGGATGAGAATTGAGGGATTTGAAGTTCGGGATGCGGGATTTCGACAGGCTCAATCACCTTATGATTTGATGTAGAATGTTGAAAGGATTAGATCCTGGGATGAATTATGAATAAGTAAGGTGGGAGGATGCTCAGGAACTGTACATTGTCAGCATCAGTATAGGTAGAAAGTGAGGATTCTCATAGGGACTATATAACATGTGCATAGCCGATATTGCACATCCTGAAATCTCGAAAATCCTGATGCCGACAGAGGAGGACATAAATCATATATCTTACATCTAGAATCTAAAATCTAGAAATCATGCACGTAACCCTTGTACAATACGATGTCGCCTGGCAAGACCCGAGTACCAACTACGGCAGGGTGAGTGAGCTACTTGCTGGAGTAACAGCGACTGACCTGATAGTCCTACCAGAGATGTGGTCAACGGGATTCTCGATGGACGTGGAGGCACTTGCGGAGACAGAAGCAGGATCGACTGTGCGACAGATGATCGCCTGGGCCGATGAGTACCATTGTCAAGTAACTGGCACCGTAATCATCAAGGAAGGTGATAAATACTACAATCGATTTCTACTCGTAACGAGTGATGGCATCGTCGGTCGATACGACAAGCGGCATCTTTTCAGTCTAGCGGGAGAGGAGGAACACTTTACGGCAGGCACCCAAAAGGTAATCTGGGAGATCAGCGAGTGGCGGGTCTGCCCTATGGTTTGCTACGATCTCAGATTTCCAGTATGGAGCCGCAACTATGAAGATTACGACCTACTACTATACGCTGCTAGCTGGCCTCGTATGAGACACCACGCTTGGCAGACCCTATTGCAAGCCAGAGCGATAGAAAATCAATGCTACGTCATCGGTTGTAATCGTACAGGCAAGGACGGCAATGGATTTCCGCACAAGGGCGGATCGGCCATCATAGGACCGACTGGTAAGGCTAACCGCCTAGAGGCAGACGAAGGATTGCTCAGAGATGAAATATCACGATCGTCGATGCTTAGTTTTAGGAAAAACTTTCCGTTCTTGGGAGAGATGAAGTCTTAAGCATCTACATCTCTAGCCCCACGACCCCATTCTTGATCCTTGGCTCAAACCATGTACTCTTGGGCGGTAGCGTCTTGCCAGCGTCTGAGGTCTTGACGATGTCCGACTTCTGGACGGGGTATAGGCAGAATGCCACCTTACCATGGTCTTGCTGTACCGCCTTATTGAGTCCTTTGAGCCCCTTCACACCACTGTAGTAAGCGATATGCGGATCGGACCGGACGTCATGGATATTCATAATAGCCTGTAGTACATACTCATTGAGTAGGGCTACGTCAAATATGACACCGTTCTTGTGACGCTTAAGCAACTTCTTTTTCCACCGCAGGCGGTACCAGTGTCCCTCTACGCAGCAGGTCATCTCGTGCCGTTTCATAGGCTTGCGATGACGATCTAGCGGATAGATCTTACATACCTCAGAGAGTAGTGCCATCAGCCTTCCAGGAGTGGTCAAGTTGGCGATATCGATAACTCGATTATAATCGTGGATCTCCAGATCTTCGAATGGCATATACATGGCGAGCAAGCTATCTAGGTGTATACGTCCTGCCATCTGCCCCTCCGTCTCGTGAAGGTGCTGCCCTGTAGCACACCTGTGGTGACCATCCGCGATGTATGTCTTAGGCACCTTGCCGAATAGCTTTTGCACTCGCTTAACCTCCTCCTTGCGCTTAATGGCAAAAAGTCTATGCTCTAGCCCATTCTTAAAGGTGAGGCTGTAGTCTGGCTCTCGATTGCTGACCTCTATCATAAACGCATCGATCTCCGGCATCTGGTGATAGGCAAGTAGGACGGGCTTGATCTGTGCTCGCCGCTCGACGGTGAGGCGTATCATGTGCTGCTCCTTCTCGGCAAGGGTCTTCTCATGCTTGAGTATTTTGTTATCCACTATATCGCGGATATCCGCTGCTCCTACGATACCGTGGTAGACTCGGTCTTTGGTGACGATATTGTAGACGACAAAGAGCTCCTCTTCGCTTGTCTCAAAAAAACCAGCATCCTTGTAGGTCTGGTAGTCTTCTTTGACAGACTCAAAGAAGGAGTCGACAGAAGCAATCAATGACAACTTGGGTGTCAAAGCCCTGAAGGGTTTGATACGCATACGGCGGTAGGTTTAGGTGCCGCTAAGGTAATTGGTTTTATCATTCGGCACTTCGGCTTCGCTCAGTGACCTCATTGAGTTGAAAGTGGGAAAGTTGAAAGTTCTCGCAAAGACGCAAAGGAAAAGTGGAGGGGCGGGATTTCGACTACTGCGTGCTCAATCACCTGGGACAGTTGAAAGCGAGAAAGTCACTTCGGCTCCGCTCAGTGACCTGGGGGACAGCGAAATTGAAATTACCAAACATCACTTTACCAGCAATCAGAAACAACAACTAACTGCTATCATCGTACTAGACCCACAGGCATATCGCTATTAAAAGCGCCGACCATCTCAGGATGCTGAGCACCATTGGTGTAGGTCCGTACGCCATTGTCGACATACTGGTAGAGCTCACCGAGGTTGACGATCTTATCACTGTCAAAATCAGCATTGCCCTTGAGGCCAGAGATCAGGTAGTGGCTAAAGACGCCTTGGCGCATACCGCTGTACTCTAGTGAGACCTCGTCCGCCTTACTGCTCATCATGATGGCTGTGCTGGCACCAGAATTAGTAAGTCTTGTGTAGAAGTCTTGTAGTGACTGACCGATAGATGTGCTACGAGCACCGGACATGGAGCCGCTGTGGCAAGCATCTGCAATAAACAGGCGCTGCTGGGCCTCGCTCTGCTCAAATACCTCAACTAGGTCATCGTAGGCGAGACTATTATTATAACCATCAAAGTCATGTGGCGCAAAGTAACCCGGAAAACCGTGGCCGCTCAAGTAAAACAGTATCACATCATTGGCATCAGCCTTGGCAACGACGTCATTGACGCTACGGATGATACGCTGCTGGCTAGCGGCATCGTCTATCAGCAGCTCGATCTGCTCATCTGGCACGGCACCACCAGCGGGGCTCTTGAGGAAGGCATATAGCTGGTAGGCATCGTCATCGGTATACTTAAGCGCTGGCAGGTGGTTGTAATTGGCGACACCGACTATGACGGCGTAGATCTTGACAGCACTATCGTCGGCCTTGTCCTCCATCTTATCTAGTTGGTATAGGTCGCTGTAGTTATCAAAGACCTGCTTGACAGGACTACCATAGCTCCACTCTGCACCATAAGACTTACCACTCTCGGCAAATACGAGGACACCTCTACCGTGGGGGCTATGCTGTGCCCACCCGCCACGATATACATCACCATTAGCGTAGTAGCAGACACCGATACCGCTTGGCTGACCATCCGCGAACTCTCCCACGTAGCGGCTACCATCTGCGTAGTGAAATACGCCTTGGCCGCCCATGCACGACCCATCGGAGCAGTCTCTTGTAGTAACGCTACTCATGACCTGAGTCGCTGTGGCTGTTGCCGTTTTGACATCCGTCTCTACCAGACTACCGCGGTCCCAGTGTCCCTGGTGTACTAGACCGTCTGCCGAGTATAGGGCACCATTCCCATGGCGTTGATTATTAGTCCACTGGCCTTCGTAGCGGCTGCCGTCTTGATACATAAAAGAGCCCTTGCCAGCGATTACGCCTTTGTCAAATGAGCCGACGTAGCTTTCTCCATTGGCAAATAGATAGGTACCCTGGCCATGCGGCTTGCCCGTCGCCCACTCGCCCTTGTAGACGTCTCCACTGCTATACTCTAGCTTGCCCTTACCGTCGAATTGATTATACTTAAATTGGCCGACAAAGTAGTCGCCATCTGCGCTATAAAGTCGTCCCTCGCCATGACGCTTACCACGGTACCACTCTCCTATGTACTTAGCACCAGAGTCAGAGACAAACATACCTGTACCGTTACGGCAGTCGCCTTTTACACACTCGGCAGATACCGCAGTAGTAAGGACTAGTAGAGGAAGGATAATGAAGTAACTACGCATAACGCTTCGATTTTTGAGTGAGCCTGATCGGCAAGTAAAAAAGGAATCAAAGTGTAGATATACGTATACGCGTAGTTTAGTTAGTGGAGTATAAACTCTCTTTTACGACGCATTATTGTGTGAAATGTTACACCCTAGTATACCTAAGTGGTATTTCTAAATTTATAAAATGCTATGTCTGAGAGCTGTATGGATTAAAACGATTTTATATTTTTCTTCACCACTTTGTGAAAAATGGAGCTATCGAGGCTCATACGAGTATTAAACGACTTTTACAAATGGTAGAACGAGCGAACCCAACAAGTACAATATATAGACATGGCATGGCAATCGATCAAATATTTCACAGATCGTAAAAAATGAATTTCAGAGTCTACGTATTGGTTCAATTTTGCGTGGTAGCAATCAAGAGATTTGTCATTCAACTCGCAAACAAAGAAAAGCAAGTCATGCAGAACTCTTACTTCATTACGGTTATCGCTTTGACGCTTTCTTTAAGCTCCTGCCTCACTCCGTCACAAGCTTCATTCGAAAATGCTCGTACTTTGGGCAGAGGCAATGCCCAGCTAAACGGCAACGCCAGCATCTCTCACCATCGATTTATTTTCAGCTCAGGTAGCAGTGTTGCTAGAGGGGTAGGTGTCAAGTACGGTATCAACGACAGACTAGACGTCTATGCCAGACACAATCACGTAAGCATCAATACTCTATTCTTAAACAACTTTGACTTTGACAGTCAATTTAACTACACAGAACTAGGTATTAAGCACTCCATACTTAATAAGAGGTTTAAGTTGGCCATAAACCTCCCCGTGGGCCGGTACGATTTATACCAGAACCTTGAGTCACAACATCTACACGTGGCATTCCCTCAGTTGATAGGTTCTATCACAATCAGTAAACACTTCGAGGCCCATACTAATCTTAACTTACTCATGCTCGACCTTACGCAACCTCACCTTGCGATCCCAGGAAGTGCTTTGGGTGTAGCCGCTAGTTCGGATATCAATCGCTGGGGTATAGGCGCTGAAATAGGTGTCAATGCTCTAATCAATGTCACTACTGGCCTCAATGCATACGTAAACTTTTAGATATATTATCATGTGAGGCAGCAATTTGACCCTGGTACGGCCACACATCATTAACATCCCCTGCAACACACTTGCACTCACTTTATCTTACTTTTGCACTGTGAGAATATATGCAGTCATCCTACTTCTGATCATGTCTAGCATGGTCGTCCGTGCAGGAGCCCCCTTACTGGCGGCAATGATGTCGTGTGGATCTACCTGTAGTATCGACTCGGTAGCGTCACGAGAGGACGCTACTACCTGCTCGGCTGACACCACTATGTCATGCTGTGGCGATAGTGATGCTCAAGAGAGTGGCTGTTGTACCTCTGGTGAGTGCGACTGCACCTGCTGCGTGCATGTTGTAGCACTTACGCCTCTACCATACCTAGATGCCGCTGCAGAGATCGTAGACGCATACCCCACGACACCCGCTTACGAGTGCAACTACTTGCATCTACGCGGCTCGTCGACCTTCCACCCGCCATTAGTCTAAGTTAAAATATGCACAGGAGTAGTCTGCCCCATCGGTAAGTCTACACCCAATCATTTATTCAACTATAATCGATGCCTTCTGGCATTGACCCTAAATATCTAGACTAATGAAGCAATTCATCATAGCAGTCTGCCTACTAGTTACGACCGTAGCCACTGCACAATCAACAACTATAAAAGTATACGGTAACTGTGGTATGTGCGAAGATCGCATCGAGCAGGCTGCCCTATCCGTCATCGGCGTATCAGCTGCCTCTTGGTCGGCAGAGACCGAAGAGCTGACGATCGACCATGCCCCATTTTTCGTCGTCGCCGAACTACATCAAAAGATGATCAGCGTAGGCCATGATACGGACCAACTACGAGCAGACGATACAGTGTACAAAGATCTGCACGGCTGCTGTAAGTATGACCGCCCTGATCAGGAAGGCACCCCCACGGGCGAGGCTCCTACAGACACCCCTAACTCTCCCAAAGACTTGATCACGAGTGGTCACGACGACCACGACCATACTGGCGAAGTGGCCGGCATGATATTCGAGGAGACGGCAGCCGGCAAGCTACAGCCCCTCATCGGTGCTACCGTAGGATGGTATGATAATGCGGCGGGTACATTTACAGATCAAGATGGACACTGGAGCCTCGCTGCTAAAGGCGGTGACCAGCGTATCGTCGTAAGTTATGTAGGCTATGAGGCTGACACCATAGACATGGCTGACCAGCAGCTGGTAGCCATCACACTGCGTAGTAACCACGTACTAGAGGCGGTAGAGATAAAGTACCGTAAACGTAGCACGGAGATCTCCTTTATCGACCCTATCAAGAGTCAGCGTATCACGCAGAAAGAACTCTGCAAGGCGGCTTGCTGCAATCTTTCAGAAAGCTTCGAAACGACACCAGCTGTCGATGTCGCCACCACTGATGCTGTCACGGGTACTCGTAAGATACAGATGCTAGGACTGGCTGGCCCCAACATACAAATCATGCGTGAGAATATGCCCTACATCCGAGGACTAGCTGCCCTCGTAGGCATGGAGTACACCCCTGGTCCATGGATCGAGAGCATACAACTTAACCTCGGTACAGGCTCCGTCGTCAACGGGCCCGAGAGTATTACTGGGCAGATCAATGTAGAGACTAAGAAGCCCCTAGAGAGCGAGAAGTTCTACCTCAACCTATTCGGCAACCTAGCTGGTCGACTAGAGGCCAACATTAATACGACGCAGGCCGTCAATGACAAGTGGAGCACCGCTACTCTTTTTCATGCTAAAACTTTACAGCAAGAGAATGACCGGAATAATGACAACTTCTTAGATATCCCTAATGCGACTCACTTAATAGGTACGCATCGATGGAGGTACCGAGGGGATAATGGGTTGATGGGTCAGATCGGTATCAAAGGCTGTAGGACGGCTGTTACCGGCGGTGGCTTACCGAGCAATGAAGCTTCCGAGTGGACGAGCCAATTAAACAGCGACCGCGTAGATCTATGGACCAAGGTCGGCAAGGTCTTTCCGAATAGACCGTACGCTAGTGTAGGGTTTCAGCTATCTGGCACCTATCACGATCAGCAGGCAGACTATGGTAGGGGGACAGACTTCGGACGTAGCTTTAATGGTATACATCGCAATCTCTACGCTAACCTAATCTACCAGACCATCATCGGCAATACGGACCACAAGATCAAGACAGGTAGTAGCTTCGTCCTAGACGATATGAGCGAGACGATAGGCCTAGCGACTTTTGAACGTAATGAGGTGATGCCTGGCGCCTTTGTCGAGTACCAGTACGCAGGGAGTGACAAGGTGAGTATCGTAGCAGGCTTACGGGGAGACTATCACAATCTGTTCGGGGCATTCCTTACGCCTAGACTCCACGTAAAGTATAGCCCGACGGATCGTCAGGCACTGCGACTGGCCATCGGTCGTGGTCAACGGACACAGAGTATCTTTGCGGAGAACATAGGTCTATTCGCTAGTAATAGGACGATCGCCATACAGCCGAGTGATGCCAATAATCCCTACGGCCTCGTCCCAGACATTGGGTGGAATCTCGGTCTCAACTACACGGTAGAGGGTACCCTAGCAAACATACCTGTCATATGGGGTATCGACTACTACTATACCGTCTTTACGAGTCAGGTAGTGGCGGACTACGAGACCTCAGCGACGGTAAGGTTCTATGCACTAGACGGGCAGTCCAGAGCACATAGCGTACAGACGCAGGTGGACATCACACCAGCCAAGGGCCTCGACCTACGGCTTGCCTACCGCTACAATGATCCCCGCACCCAGTATAAGTCTGGCCTCTTACTCAACCCGCTCATAGCGCAGCATCGAGCATTTGCTAATGTGGCCTACGAGACGGAAAATGGCTGGATGTTTGACCTAACCGCCAACTGGATCGGCCGCAAGCGTCTACCTAATACAAGCATTAGTCCCGAGCAGTACCAGCTAGCGGACTACAGCCCGGATTATCGATTGCTCAATGGTCAGATCACCAAGCGATTTGGTGAGACGCTAGACATCTACGTAGGTGGCGAGAATATCTTAAACTTCCGCCAGGAGAATCCTATCGTAGCTGTAGATAATGTAACGAGCCCGTACTTCGACGCCAGCATGATCTGGGGTCCCATACTAGGTGGTAATGCTTACGTGGGGATAAGGTATAGGATATTGTAGGGTAATAGTAGAGAGACGTTAAGGTTACAGACTGTTAAGGTAAACAATATTTATGCGGCACCCTCAAGTTAAAATGGTGTTACTGCTGCTCTAGAGATCGCATCACTTTGAGTGATCCGATCTCTTCTACGGGCCACAGCTCCTTGCTTCACAATGTTGACTGATAATTGATAAAGCGTTAGCCGTCGTGGGTTCTACCCCGACGGCGTTAACGGAACACAGACCTCTTGCTTGACAATAGTATAAATCTCGCATCTGAAGTCTGGAATCTGACGTCTTACTACTCTTGATCGGAACACAAGCTCCTTGCACCACCATGCTTACGGAAAATTGCTGAAGCTTTAGTCGTCCTTGGGGCTACCCCGACGGCACGAAGGTATAGCTACCCTACCATGCTAATAACAGCAACTACTACCATTACCAGCAAAGCCAAGGCATTCAAGAAAGGGGCCATCCACAACAGACGGACTAGACGACTGAGCTGTAGAGAGCCGCTGCGAGCTGCACTAAAGACACCCATCGCCTGGCGTATACCCAGGTAGGTAACCAACAATGGCAGCAGCACCAGCACTAGACCGATAGGAGTAAACACGACGGCCAGAAGACCAGCAAAACCTCTTGCCATCTCAACAAATAATACCGTCAAGAGGAGGTTCATCGCTAGAATAATCCACTGTCTACTTGTCATGTGGGTGGCTATTTTTTAGGCTTGTAACGACTCTTATCCAGGATCATCTGCGCATCATCAATGGCGGCAAGATCTTGTAAGGTCGTCTCGGGATAGCGCTGCATGTACTTCTTGACGATCTGCCAGCCTATGTAATTAGCCGTACGGCCGGGTGCAGATGGCGGCATACCAGGACTATGCGGAGCTACAGCAATATACTTGTTGATCTCCATACGATTGGTCTTGTAGAAGAGATCTTCCTTAAAGAAGAAAGCCCACATCTCGAGCTCATTGTCCTCTACCCAGGCGAGCTGATCGGCGGTATACTCCATCACGACCGTATCAGAGGTCAATGGCAGTAAATGGTCTAGGATGTAGAGTCGCTTACCATTGTGTATCATATGGTCAAGCATACGATCACCAGACGCCTCACCGACGATATCATCCACGAGGACTTCTATAGACTTTTTGACGATGTGATCTTTGTTAAATCGGCGGGTGAGGTACTGGCTAAATGCTGGGTTACGAGGGACGTATTTCATGTAGTCGTAGTCCTCTCCTAGGTACATATCTAGACCTACACCTAGAATATCATTACTATCGACCTCAGCAATAAAGCGCTGCAGGCTATACTCACTTATGACCGTATATACATCGGGGATCTGACGTTCTGGAAAGTAGTATTTGTAATACTTAAAGGCTTGGGTAAAGTCTCGCTCTACATCATCCCACACCTTGTCGGTATATATAATGGCAGTCGTATCTAAGAGGTGACGGATAGATGGTGCGGTCATCAATCCCCGCATACTGGCCTCAAAGACCTCTGGCGAAGTATTGTGCAAGGGTACTATCTGCCCAAAGTATAAGTCGAAAAAATCACCATACTGAGCTCGTAGCTTATCCGTACTAGTCGCAATAGCATTGGTATCGATGGCAGCTAGGGCCTGATCGAACCGGTATACATCAAAGTCTACCTCGACAGCGGATACGTCTGGCACATCTACGCCATCAGAATTGCATGCGCAGATCCACCCGCTCAGACATAAAAAGAGTAGTAATCGCCTCATGCCCACAGTAACGGTTATAATCGTGTAATGGTATACTATGCGTCTGCCTTCGCCTTAGCGATCGACTTAAGCGTCTGCTTGACTTCGATGATCTCATAGACTTCGATGACATCTTCTACTTTGATATCATTAAATCCTTTGATCGTCAATCCACACTCAAATCCTGCTTTGACCTCTTTAGCATCATCCTTAAAGCGCTTGAGGGTATCGATCTCCCCTTTAGCACCTTCCTTAATCGGGAATACGACGATACCATTTCTGATCACACGTATAAAGCTGTTTCTGGTCACCTTACCATCCGTAACGTATGCACCTGCAATGGTACCCACTTTACTGATTTTGAAGGTCTCCCTTACTTCGACTTGTCCGATGACTTTCTCTTCTTTGGTAGGCTCAAGCATACCCTCGATCGCCATCTTGATCTCTTCGATCGCCTCGTAGATGATGGAGTAGGTCTTGATTTCGACACCTTCTTTCTCGGCCAGTTGCCTAGCAGGACCCGATGGTCGTACCTGGAATCCGATAATGATGGCATCCGATGCTGAGGCCAGTAGTACGTCCGATTCGATGATCTGACCTACCGCCTTATGTATGACATTAACCTGTACAGATTCTATAGACTGCTTGATCAGCGAGTCGCTCAATGCCTCTACAGATCCATCCACATCACCCTTGACGATGAGGTTAAGCTCTTTAAAGTTACCGAGTGCCAGTCTACGACCGATCTCATCGAGTGAGATACGCTTGCTAGCTCTATTGGTCTGTTCGCGTTCTATCTGAGATCGCTTGTTGGCGAGTGTTCTTGCTTCTTGCTCAGACTCTGTGACCTTCATCCGCTCACCAGCCTGTGGTGCACCGCTGAGGCCTAGCACTAGCACGGGAGTAGAAGGACCGGCCTCCTTGACACGCTTACCTCGCTCATTGTACATCGCCTTGACCTTACCCGAGTGAGAACCCGCTACGATCGGATCACCGATCTTAAGGGTACCCGTCTGGACTAGTATCTTGGTCACATAACCTCGACCCTTGTCTAGAGAGGCCTCGATAACCGCACCGATGGCTGGTCTATCTGGGTTAGCTTGTAGTTCGAGGACTTCTGCCTCTACGATGATCTTCTCTAGGAGCTCGTCAATATTAGTACCCTTCTTAGCTGATATATCTTGCGACTGGAAGGTACCACCCCACTCCTCGACTAGGATGTTCATACCGGACAGCTCTTGCTTGATACGATCAGGGCTAGCGCCGTCTTTATCTATCTTGTTGATAGCGAATACCATAGGGACACCAGCAGCCTGGGCATGCGAGATAGCCTCCTTAGTCTGTGGCATTATACGATCATCCGCCGCTACTATGATGACGGCTATATCTGTCACTTTAGCACCACGAGCCCTCATCGCCGTAAAGGCTTCGTGACCCGGTGTATCTAAGAATGTAATCTTCTTCTTATCAGCCCCTACTAGGACCTCGTAGGCACCGATGTGCTGGGTGATACCACCTGCCTCACCGTCGGCTACATTTGCCTGTCGGATATGATCAAGCAGCGAAGTCTTACCGTGATCTACGTGACCCATCACCGTTACGATAGGAGCTCTTTCTTCGAGATCTTCTGGCGCATCTACGATTTCTTCCTCTTCCGCTTCGTCCTCTTCGGCATTGATAAACTCTACCTCATGGCCAAACTCATTGGCTACTAGCTCGATGATCTCGGCATCTAGACGTTGGTTGATTGATACGATGACACCGAGGTTCATACATGTCATGATCACTGCTGATACAGAGGCATTCATGAGTGATGCTAGCTCTGACACAGAGATAAACTCCGTCACTTTGAGGTTGAGCTCTACGTTTTCGAGGTCTTGTTGTTCTTGCTTCTCGCGCTTATCTTGACGATTGTCTCGTCTTATCTTCTGACGTTTCTTTTTACCACCGCCAGATAGCCTGGCCATAGTTGCTTTGATCTTATCATCGATCTCCTTCTGCGTCACTTCTTTGACCTCGTCGCGGCGTCCACCCTTCTTAGCGGGTCCACGACCTCGACCACCACCGAAGTTGGTAGTATTAATCTTCTTACGCGTCCGCTTTCTACGGCCCGACTTATCGTCTGTCTTAGTTTTAGTGGGCTTCTTCTCGACGAGCTTACTCTTATCGATTTTACCCAATATTTTGAGTCCCGCTAGCTGTGGTGTCTTGGCACGTATCGTCTCCGGCTCCTTAGAGGTAGACGGTGCTGCTGGCTTCTCCTTATCTGCTTTGGCAGCCGGCTTAGAGGCTGATGTATCTGCTACTGGCTCGGGCTTTGCTGCCTTCTTAGGCTGCCCACCTTTAGTTTCTTGCGCCTCTGCAGGCTTATCTGCTGGCTTCTTGGAGCTAGGCTTCTTTTTGGCCGATCGCTTGACTTGGTCTAGGTCGATCTTACCGAGGACTTTGAGCTTAGGTCCTGATGATGCAGAAGCTGGGTCTTCGGTAGCCGCTTTCTCTTCTTTGACTTCCTTTGGTGCCTCTACAACTTTTGATGGGGCAGGTGCCTCTTCCTCTTTCTTGGCCTCTACGACTTTCGGCGCCTCAGGCTCTGGAGTTGGCTGCTCAGCAACTGGTGCTGGCTCTTCCTTGGGTGGCGGTGGTGGTGCAGGAGCAGGGGTAGGTTTAGGCGCTGGTGGTGGCGGCGGAGGGGTCTCCACGACTACTTTGGCTTCTTCTCGTTTTAGACGTTCAGCTTTCTCCTTGACTGCGGCTGAGCTACTAAACTCCTGCAAAAGCTTGTCATACATCACGTCGTCTACCTTGGCAGTCGGCTTGTTATCTATCTCAAAACCGTGCCCACTAAGGTATTCTACGATGGTTGATGTACCAACGTTAAGCTCCTTTGCAACCTTTACTAATCTTCTTGCCATTAAGTATGGTTAATTTCTTTTTTCTCCTTTCGTTATCATCGAAGAAAGAACCCGTATACAACTGTCTCTTTCGAGTTGGCAAGCAAGATAGTACTTATCCTAATAATGAATCAGTACATCATGGTGCCATTTACCGGACTAGTCATTCCTTGCTCTCATCCGTTGCTGCTGCCTCTTCTTCAAATTCTGCTTTCAGTATATTCAATACTGCATCGATCGTCTCTAACTCAAGGTCCGTACGTCGCTCAAGCTCTTCTCTCGAGAGGTCAAGTACATTACGGGCTGTATCGCAACCGATAGTTTTAAATTCATCGATGATCCAATCTTCGATCTCATCACGGAATTCGTCTAGATCTACATCTTCTAGTTCTACATCGTCCGTATCTCTATATACATCTATCTCGTAGCCTGTAATCCTACTGGCGAGCTTGATATTACTACCTCCCTTACCGATGGCAAGACTTACCTGGTCTGGACTGAGGAATACGCTAGCCCGTTTGCTCGTCTCGTCTAGAGATATACTCGTCACCTTAGCTGGTGTGAGTGATCTCTGGATAAACAGCACATCGTTATTGGTAAAGTTAACAATGTCAATATTCTCGTTACGCAGCTCTCTTACGATACCATGTATACGACTACCCTTCATACCTACACAGGCACCTACGGGGTCGATACGATCGTCGTACGACTCTACAGCAACCTTGGCTCTTTCGCCTGGTATACGTTCGATCTTTTTGACCGTAATGAGGCCATCTTCGATCTCTGGGACCTCCTGCTCCATCAGTTTCTCCAAGAAAGTAGGATCTGTCCTAGACACCATAATATACGGTGTATTATTACGCATCTCTACCGACTTGATCACGCCTCTCACCATATCACCCTTGCGAAAGAAGTCACCTCTGATCATCTCGTTACGCGGCAACATCATCTCGTTACCCGTTACGTCATCGATCACTAGTATCTCCCGCTTGAGTATCTGACCTACTTCTGCGAGTACGATCTCTCCTACTCTATCTACATATTTCTTGTAGATCTCGTCCTTCTCCAACTCCATGATCCGTGAGATCAATGTCTGGCGAGCGGCCATTACAGCTCTACGACCGAACTCTTCTAGGGTCAACTGCTCATAGCACTCCTCCCCTACCTCGTAGTCCTCATCAATAGACAAGGCCTCTGATATGGACACCTCTGAAAGCTCCTCCGTCACCTCACCATCTTGTACGATCTCTCGCACCCTCCACATTTCGAGGTCACCATTCTGTGTATTGACGATAACATCGAAGTTTTCATCGCTACCATACTTCTTCTTGATGAGTGTGCGGAATACATCTTCCAGCACCCGCACCATGGTAGGTCTATCTATATTCTTACCGGCTTTAAACTCCGAAAATGAATCTACTAAATTCATCGATTACGTTTTTGTAAAGTCCAATAAATCATCTGATCTTCAGTTTATTAAGTCAGTTTATTTCTAAAAGGTCACTTTGATCTTAGCCTCCGTGATATCCTCTATTTTAATACTATCGACGATCTCTACCGTCCTCTTTTTCTTTCCCTCTTTGATCCGCTCTTTGTAGGAGACGTCAATTACGCCGTCCTCTACCTTGGTGAGCAGGCCTTTGACCTTCTGTCCCTCGCCGTACTTGACCTCTATGGTCCTACCTACGTTTTTGGGATACTGCCGCTCGAACTTAAGCGGAGCACCTATCCCTGGTGATGATACATCTATAGTGTACTTACCATCACACCACTCGATCTCATCGAGATAGGCTTCTACGTGTCGGCTTACCTTCCTACATTTCAAATAGGTGATAGACTCATCGCTTTCTAAATAAACGCTGACCTTATTACCCCCTATTTTGATGCTATATAGGTAGCAATCTGAAAACTCATTAGCTTCCAGACTTTCTAGTACAAGCTCCTTGATCTTTTCTTCCGTCAATCGACACTTTCATTTATGACCAATAAAAAAGGGAACGTCGTGTTCCCTGCTAAGCCGTCCATTCTGACTGCAAATATAAGCATTTAATCAACTTATTAAGCAATTGAAAGCTTCAAACGAACTCAAGCGAATACAAGGGCCATATCGCCGCGCTTAAGGATAGTCATCACGCCACATATTCCAGCACTTGCACTACGTCGTAAGCCTGACCTCGACAGCCGCAAATAGTGGTCAGCATAGAGATATCTGTATGCATCCTTGCGCTGGTGATGTCAGACTCACAAGCCCTTTCGTCTTGCAGTAGGCCTGACCTTAGCGTCAACAACGACTATTGACGCAGAAGCGGTCGGAGGCCATATGATACTAGTAGCTCGGGGGTTTTGTTCGGGACTGTCCCGCAGATTGAGCGAATATCGCAATGCTCCTCCCAGTCTGTGTTCTAATCCCACGAAGTATGAGTCAGCACCACTACCACCTAAACAATGACAAGCCTTACATTAGCATCTTTTGCGATTTGTAATAACATACTGCTTCGATGCCTCCAACCATCCAAAAATATCAAGCCACTGATCGAGATTCATGTCTAGCCGTTTTTGATAGTAACTGCCCATCTGCCTTTGCCGACTGGGAGCGACCGGAGTTTAAAGAGTGGTTAGAACTGAAGACGGATGTCAACCCCTACTGGACGATCCGTGTAGATGATGTGGTAATAGGCTGTGGTGGCATATACACGAGTGATGACCACCACAAGGACAGCAGATATGGTCGAGAGGCAGGATTCGCATGGGGTATGGTGAGGTCAGATATACATGGCCGTGGTTACGGCAAACAGCTATTCCAGCATCGGCTAGACTACTTATTGGCTGGTTATAGAGACTGGCCGATCATACTGCGAACTAGCCAAACCGCCTACACCTTCTTTGAGCAATTCGGGTTTAAAACCGTCGAGTACACCGAAGATGGCTGGGCGAAAGGTCTACATAAGTATGAGATGCAGTATGAGCCGGGATAGGCCTGACTACTCGCCCTGAAGGAGCTTTATGACCGCATCGACATCGTCGTTAGGTATGGTCATAGATAGTACGTAGTGCTTGATCAGCCACTCGCCACCAGTATATATAAGGACTCCAGAGCCACGACAAGGGCCCATCCACGTAGACAGCAGCTCGTCAAAGTAGGCCATATCGCCACCTTGCAGATAGACATTGCGGTCGTCTGCCCTAAATGACCAGGCCTTGCCACGATCGAAGTAGGGCCGAGCAAAGCTGTAAAACTCAGCCTTGGACCATACTTCTGTCGCATCGGTCCCTACGTAGACTGCATCATCAGCCATCCTACCAAAGTAAGCGTCTGCATCCGCCGTTGCTGCTGCCAGGTGCCACTCATCCAAAATCTGGCTGATAGAGTCCGCCGTGTTAGGTGCACAAGGCGCAGGGTGACGACTATCAGCAATGTGTATAATCCGCCATTCCTCTCCGGACTTTGACAACGTAAATGCATTGACACCGCAGTGCGAAAAGCTACCATTGACATACAAGACATAGTCCATCGTCACACTAGCTAGGGAGCCATCTACCAGTGAGGCCTCATTGTAAATCCGCTCATCAAGAGACCCTCTAGGCATAGCGGCCACTCCCCGTACCAGATCATCGACAGAACTGGTACTGACCTGATCCATCACAGACGACTGCAGTACGGCTTCCGGATGTAGTGTATGCCGCAGACTAGCTGTATCACCCGTCGACATAGCCTCAAAAAACGAAGTGATGACATCGCGAGGTGCATCCTGTGCAAGTAACGGGAGTGTAAAGGTGAGCAGGCCTAGTAGAGGGATGATTCGAAACATATGACCAAAGGTAGCAAGTCTAGCCCTACGCAGTGAGCAGCACAACGAAGTATGATTTCGCAAGCTGAAAAATGATCAAAATCAATAATTGGGCAAAAGTGACTAAGCAAAAAATAATTCTCATATAAGAAAAAGTATCATTCGACAACTTATTGTTAAGTTTGTGTCATTGAGGTGCTACCCCACCCCTTAAATCAACTGAATGTCAATCCGCTCTACACTAGCCATACTGGTCTGCATCATATGTACGCATGGGACGTATGCGCAACACATGCATGACGTACCAGCTACTGCGAAATCCCGCCTTGTCTTCAGTGATCCATATTACGAAGAAATAGATTTCGTAGGTGCAAATGATGAGGGGTTGATCGCTTGTGATAGTCCAGAATCATTTGTCGACGTTTGGGAAACTGTAAGCTTAGACCTAGATATAGACACTGTGTGGCTCGATGTAGCCATTAATACTCTCAGCGACAGTCTGCAACTAGGCCTACAGGTATACGACGAAAATGACTCGATTATATTATGCAGAGATAATATCTCCATTGGCCCGACTAATAGCTTTCCACTAGTCAACGATGCCACCTATCATATGCGGTGGTATCAAATGGATAGTAGTAGTGCAACTGGACATATTGAGACTTCGTTTAGCCATGCAAACGGTATCGTCAAGTGCCCGACTGTTACTAACTTCTCAACCCAACAACATCTTCTCGACTTTGCCGCTACCTACCCCCATTGTGACGTACTCTCTACTGGCCAGTTAAATATAACAGGAGACATAAACGATCTCAGCCCGCTGGAGCAGGTAGTGGAGGTTAATGGCCCTATCGTGATATCTCTAGCCCCTAACCTGACGGACCTAAACGGCCTCCAAAACATCACCCACTGCGATGGTTTGGCACTGGCATGGAACCTCAACCTTACCTCTATAGAGGCGCTGAGCTCACTGCAAGTTGTGGACGGCACGTTAAATATTATTTGGAACCCAAACTTGCAGCATACCGCAATGCTGGCTCTCACGCATATCAGCAAGCCCGTCTTCGTAGACGGCAATGACCTGCTGCCTGATCTTGAGTTTCTGTCAGGCATTACATCGCTGCCCTCGGGCCTTACTATACAAAGCAACAATGCCCTCACCAGCCTCGGTGGTCTTGAGCAGTTAGAGCAGGTAGGCGGTAATCTATACCTCCAAAACAACCCACAACTGGCAGACTGCAATGCTCTGCAAAACCTACATACCGTAGGAGGCAAGCTCAATATCACCAGCCTATCACATCATAGTAACCTCAGCTTTCTCACCAACCTGAGCTATGTAGGTGGGCAGACAACGCTATCGAGTAACCCCGACCTAGTCAATCTCAATGGCCTAGGACAACTATCTGAGATCGATGGTGGCCTCTTTATAACTGATAACCCGAGTCTCCTGTCATTGCAGGGTCTTACTGCACTGGAGGTACTTGATGGTCCACTACGCATTGCTGGTAATGATGCACTCGGCCACCTATCCGGTTTGGCCAATCTACGAGAGATCGATGGCTTCCTCGACATTTCAGAAAACCAGACGCTAGAGAGTCTAGTAGGACTAGAAGCCCTAGATCCGTACTCTATCAAGAGTATCACATGGAATTTTCGAGATCTTACCGTTATCAATAATCCTAATCTCAGCATCTGTCACAGCCCCGCCATATGTGAGGTAATACAACTACCCAACGTTACTGTATCGATAGGAAGCAATGCTACCGGCTGCATGTCAAGGGGTGAGGTTACCACCTACTGCTCTCAGCCAGTACTGCCTGTAGAGGGCTGGGAGGTAAGTGCGAGAGCTCTAGATGCTGGTGTACAGGTAAGCTGGACCGTAGAGGAGGAGATCAACTGTGCCAGCTATACGATCATACGACAAACTACTAGTGAAGAATGGCTAGACATCTATAGTACCTCCTGTGGCAACCCTGACACCTACCAGTACAAAGATGCTATCACCAACCAAGGCTGGGTCGATTATCAGGTGATACAGACCGACTACGACGGACAGGCGTATAGCTCCGATATCCTCACTGTACATACGGGAGATGCCAACAACTTAGCCCCCTACCCCAATCCTGTGATTGATGAACTCTACCTCGGTCAGCGTTCGTCATACGCTATCTATAATAGTATAGGTGAGGTGATGCTAAAGGGCGAGGATACCAGCGTAGACATGTCTGGCCTACCTGTAGGCATCTACTATCTCACGACTGGTAAGGCTTCGCACACTATCGTCAAGCAGTAAGTTTGGCCTCTTTCTACAAGTCCGGGCGACAATCCAAGTAGAAACCTCAGAACATTACATGCTAGATCCATGCTCAGATAAATCATAGTATGGAAAAAAGAAACAAAAAAGTCTCAATATTTGGAGACTAACAGACTTAGGCATAAATTGGTCACCCAATTAAGAATGAATCTCGATGCGCTAAGCGTATCTACTATAATAGAGTATGCTGTCATTAGACCATTTGTCTCAGGTGAAAACTAGTTCTACTACGGATAAAGTAATAGGGCAGATCAAGGAACTGATAGAGTCTGGACAGTTAAATCCTGGCGATCGCCTGCCCTCCGAGCGAGCATTCTCAGAACAGCTAGGCGTGAGCCGCACACATCTCAGAGGCGCTTTAAGAAAGTTAGAGTTTTATGGCATACTGAAAACCTACCCTCAAAGTGGGACGGTAGTTGCCGGTTTAGGCCTACCGGCATTGACCGGGCTTATAACTGATATGCTCAACCTGCACCAAAACGACTTTAAATCCCTCGTAGAAACCAGAGTAATACTAGAGTCTAATGCGGCCATGCTTGCGGCTATACACAGAACACCGCAAGATCTCATAGAACTAGAGAGTGCTCTCGAAGCACATAGACTAAAGGTTAAGAGTGGTGAATCGACGGTAGAGGAAGATCTACTCTTTCATTTAAAAATTGCTGAGGCCGGTAAAAACTCCGTACTAAAGTCGTTGATGCTGATTATTACTCCTGACATCATGGCCTACTTCAAATCGCATAATGTATGCGGTGGCGGCCGATCAGAACTAGCGGTACAGCAACACGAACAACTTTTACTCTACATAAGGGAAGGGAACGCCGAAGCAGCAGGCAGTCTCATACAGGAACACCTCAGTGACATTATAGAGTATGTAGACGGCACTGACCTACTACTCGCTAGGACAGGCTAGCATATTAGTAGGCCTGGCATCTGTAACAACGAATCGTATAACTAAGAACATAATTTTACTAATCGTTTTTTAACTATCATTTTATTTTAACAACAACATTTATGAAAAGCATGATTACTAACTTAAATAAGAACTTCATCATGATGATGTGCTTATTTATGTCTCTTGTCGTAGTTACCTCTTGTGGTGATGATGATGACGATGGCATGATGATGAATGACCCAGACCCATCTAGTGTAGTTGCTAACTTCTCCTCACAGGTAGATGCTGACAACTCACTCGTTTATAGCTTTACTAATAACTCTGTCGTTAATGGTATCACTGACACAAGTTTCGATTCTTCCTGGGACTTTGGTGGCGATGGTGCTTCTACAGAGGCTAGCCCTACTTATACATTCTCAGCAGAGGGTACTTACGAAGTGACGCTAACAGTAACAGCTGCAGATGGCGAGACTGGTACATTCTCTGAAACAATAGAAGTAACAGCTCCTAAGAATAGATATGCTGTAATTGCTGACCTTTCTGATGATGACACGGGCGAGCTAAGAATCGCAATGGATTCAATCGGAACAGGTAGAGCGACATTCCGCTACAGAGTTTTTGCTGATGCTGCTGATGGGTTTATCAGTATTTCTGGTACTTCTACTAGTGGCGATGATGCTATCGTTGAGGTAAGAATCAAGGACAATGCACCGCACGAGTTTAGAGAAGGTGCATCGGATGACGCTGTTGCTGCTGCAAACTTCCCAGAAGGTGTAACTGACGAGTGGGTAGACGTAGAAGTAAGCTGGGCAAAGTCAGCAGACGGAAGCACACCTCCTACCTTTAGTGTATCTATGGGTGGCCAGACGGTAATCACTGATGCAGTGAGTACAACTAATGGTGGTGACGGTGATGTGCCAGGACACCTAGAGGCTACTAAGGACGGTGCTCACACATGGCAGTGGAAGTACAACTCTAACTCAAATACGAGTGAAGGTGTATTCCAAGTTGATGATATCGTGATTTACTCGTCTGACTCAGGTACTGAGACTATCATGTTCGAAGATAATTTCCAGGGCTGGACTGCTGGCCAAGACCTACATCCTGATGTAAATCTTGACTCTCCTTACCACCCGAATAGTTCAGAAGCAACAGTAGGTCAAGATGACTAAATTATAAACTAGAGTAGTATCTAGCTTACATATTGAAGCTTAAGTGAATAGAGGAGTATCTTAATTGATGCTCCTCTTTCTTTGTATTAAAAGCCTTTGTAACTTTAGGCCACGTCGCAGGAAAAGGCCTTACCGCCCTCCGCTAGGTCTTGGTCCCTCTGCGCTAAGGTTATTTTACTCGGTAAACGACTCTTCTCGCTGACCTATGAAGCAATTACTGCAAACAGCAATAACATGGATACTGATAAGCTTACAGCTAATCTGCGGTCAGGACACTACACAGCTTGTCTATCTAGACCAAGGTCAGCTTGTATATGAGCCATTTGCTATGACGGGCCAGACCAATCTGGAAAACGTTATTCCTGACTTCTCCTATGCGGGATACATGGGTGGTGGCGTGGCCTTACCTACAGACATGCCGGTCCAGGTGACCGTAGCTCCAGAACCAGGAGACGATACCCAGCGCATACAAGCTGCCATAGACTTGGTTGAGGCCTTGCCAGTCGATGAGCGAGGGTTCAGAGGAGTGGTACTACTCAAAGCCGGTCACTACAGCATAGAGACCTTGCTCCTCATCCAAGCGTCAGGGGTAGTCCTCAGAGGAGAGGGCCAGGGACTTAATGGTACCGTATTACATGCTAATCGCAGGGTCGAACACAACGTCATAACCATCCTAGGCGGTGATGACATATCCCTAGATGCACAGACGCAACAAGCGATCACCACACCGTATCTGGCGGTAGGATCATCGTCGTTCCAGGTGGCGGATGCATCAGCATACGCAGTAGGTGACCAGATTGTAATCAGAAGAACTCCCAATGAGGCATGGATCAACGAGCTAGGCATGGATCAAGAGACGTTATGCCAAGGTAAGTCTGGCTGCAATGGATGGACGACGAGTGGGTATACGCTAGATCACGAACGGACCATTACCGCAATAGCTGGTGAAACAATATCGGTAGATATACCTGTCGTCGATGTCATCGAAGAGCAGTATGGTGGCGGTGAGATACTCAAAGTCCAGTCTACGAGACGTATTAATAGATGCGGTGTTGAGAATCTAAGAGTGCAATCATTTTATACTAGAAACACGGACGAAGATCATGCCTGGACAGCTATAAGGCTGAGAGATGCAGAAAACTGCTGGGTAAGAGAAGTGACTGGTCAGTATCTAGCGTACAGTACTGTCAACATAGACGACGCCAACTACATCACCGTCCAAGACTGCGCATACATAGAGCCTAAATCCCAAGTGTCGGGTGGCCGTAGGTACTCGTTTGCTATACAAAAAGGGATAGGCAATCTCATACAACGGTGCTATACGAAAAGTGGCCGACACGACTTCGTCACAGGATCAAGAGTAACGGGTCCCAATGTGTTTCTAGATGGCCTTGCCGAAGATGCTAGGTCAGACGTGGGTCCACATCACAGGTGGGCTACTGGTACCTTGTTTGACAATATACGCTGCGGGTCTACCCGAGTATGGAACCGAGGTAACTCAGGTTCTGGTCATGGTTGGTCAGGTGCTCAGACCATGTTTTGGAATATCGACTCCTACGCAGGAGAGTTCAGAGTAGATAGCCCTCTAGGAGGCATGAACTGGGGTGTAGGCTGTACTGGCGGCACCCCTAATGGTGAGGGTTACTACGATAGTTGGGGCAGTCATGTCCAGCCTAGAAGCCTATATCTGCAACAACTAGAAGACCGCCTAGGTAGCGATGCTGTAGATAATGTAGTAATCGCACAGCAGAAAAATGGACAGATATATGATGTGCTTGCTGACTGGGCTGGACAAGGGGACTTTGCTCAAGGTGGCTATAGCGGAGCAGCGCCTGATGTAGCCTTCGCTGATCCCTCAGAGTCTATCGATGTTTCTACTTGGCAGCCTAGCGATATCGAAGTAATGGCCACAGATCCTGATGGTACGGTCCGTTCTGTGAGACTCTTGATCAATGGTGAGCCACTAGCTACGGATGATCAAGCTCCATTTGTCTTTTCTGATCTAGCGACGACCATCCAGCAACTATCTCACACGGTCCACTATCTACAGGCTATAGCTACAGATAATGACGGCTATACGAGCTCTACTCGGATACCCATCATGGGTGGCGAACCACCACTTATAGAAGAGGAAGAAGAAGAGCAAGCCAATCTTGAGATAAGGGCCTATCCTAGTCCCACCTATGCTCAAGACCTCGTCATTGAGCTTATAGACGATAGCCTCTATACTGCTGAGGTGTACGACCTGTCAGGCAGACTGGTTGATGCATTTACGATCGTCGGTACAGAGCACCGAGGCATCCAGCAGAACCTGCCCGGCGGTGTATACATCCTGCGCATCAAGAGGGGAGAGGAAACCCTTACAAGGATCAAGCTATTACTTAAATAGTGCAATTCTGGCAAGCCTCCTGTCTCCGCAAGCTACCATCTCATAAAAGTTCCTAGCCGTATTATAGTAGTATTAGTTGGGGAGACTCAGCAGTTAATTTGGTCGTGTTCTTACGTCTCTAGGTAAGGCCAATATTCTCGCTCAAAGCACAAACCATACGCTTTACAGGCTCGGAATTAACCACCGAAGTCAAGTCGATTGATGAAATAAAATATCAACTGAGAAAAAACTAAGCAAAATAATTTGGTTAGTAAAACATACTGTCATAAATTGGTGGACCAATTAGAAATGCCGTTTTACAAGCCCGCTATCAGCTAAGAAGTGTAGTAGACAACGGGCAGCATTAATAGTACATTTTATACCATCTCTTCACTAAGGCGACTATCGGCAACCTATAACCTAACGTTGAGTATTCTTATCACCTAATCTAAGAGCACTGGGCACAAGTATAGCTTCAAATCTTCTGCGCATCACTGCGCAGCGGTATTATGCTGTGGCCTAAAGAAACCTATTACACACACGTTCAATATTTTACACACAACCAATATTTATGATTTACTTATCGAAAGGTCTTAAGGGTCGAATCACCAGGGTGGTGAGCCTCTTGACTATGTTTTTACTATTAATCGGAATGAGTGTACAAGCCCAATCCGTAGTTAATGGGCAGGTAACTGACGCCAACGGTCAGCCCCTGATCGGAGTATCTGTTAATGTGGAAGGCACAAGCGCCGGTACTATTACAGATATCGATGGTAGTTTTAGCCTTGAGACTGCCCCAGACGCTGTTTTGGAGATATCGTACCTAGGATTTAAAACACAGATGGTCCCTGTAAATGCACAATCGAGCATCGACATAGCCATGCAAGTAGACGCAGCTCAGCTAGACGAGGTAGTCATAGTAGGCTATGGTAGTGTCAAGAAGAGTGATGTTACCGGTAGTGTGTCCTCTGTCAAAGCAGAAGAGATACAGGCTTTTCCTGTATTAAATGCTGGCCAGGCCCTGCAGGGTAGGGCAGCCGGTGTAGCTGTACAGACTCAGAACGGTGGTGAGCCCGGTGCTGACATCTCTATCAGAGTAAGAGGTAGCTCCTCACTTAATGCCAGTAGTGATCCTCTGGTAGTAGTCGATGGTTTTGTCGGGGCAGCATTTCCACAACAAAATGATATCGCATCTATGGAGATCCTTAAAGATGCCTCAGCAACTGCGATATACGGTTCTAGAGGTTCGGGAGGTGTAATCCTTGTTACTACCAAAAAAGGTAAGCAAGGAAAGGTTACCCTTGAGCTCAATACTAACTACTCTACGCAGGAGACTACTAATAGACTTGATTTACTAGATGCTAACGGATTCGCTCAGTATCAAAATATGATCAGAGCTAATGCAGGAGACCTTCCTTATGCGCAGGGTACAGAAAACACCGACTGGCAAGAAGAAATCTATCGTGGAGGTAGTACTCAGAATCATCAGTTCTCAGTAGCTGGTGGTAGTGAAAGCGTAAACTACTACGTATCTGGTACATACTTTAACCAAGAGGGTATTATCATCAATTCTAACTTCGATAGGTTTCAGTTCTTAGCCAACGTTGATGCACAGGTAAATGATCGCTTACGCATAGGCCTAAACAGCATAAGTAGCCGCAGTCAACAAAACGGTGTATCTACGCAGTCAACAGGTGCTGACCCTGTCGGATCTGTCAATGGTGGAGGTGATGATGTTGTGGGTCTTGCTATCAGGTTTGCTCCTGATGTAGGCAGATTTAACGCAGACGGTAACTTCTCTCAAAATACTGTAGGTGACGATATTGAAAATCCTTGGGCGGTTGCTACTCAAATTACTAACCAGACCAAAGTCGACAATTCAAGACAAAACCTATACGCCGAGTATAAGATACTAGAGGGTCTAACCTTTAAGACGTCTGTAGGTCTACGTACGCAAAATAGCACGCAAGGCTACTTTAAACCACAGACTTTTGTTCTTAGTCAGGGTGGTGCATTCTTAGAGAACATAAGAAGAACAAACGTACTTAATGAGAATTTCCTAACGTATACGGTGCCAGTAAGTAAGGGTAACTTGACACTACTAGCAGGACACTCCTACCAGCGAAATACGACAGAAGCATTTGAAGCAGGTGCTAGAGAATTACTGACAGATGCATTCTTATTCTACAACCTAGAGGCTGGACAGATTGATCAACGTACTGTTGACTCACGTTTTTCAGAATCTGAGATTGAGTCAGTCTTCGGACGTGTTAACTTTGACTGGGAAGACAAGTACCTAGTAACTGCTACAGTGCGACGTGATGGTGCATCTAACTTTGCAGCTAATAATAAGTATGCAATATTCCCTTCTGTTGCTGTAGGTTGGAAAATTTCACGAGAAGACTTCCTACTAGACAACGAGACTATATCAAACCTTAAGCTAAGAGCTAGTTATGGACTTACAGGTAACCAAGCTATCGGACCTTATGAGTCGCTGGCGACATTCCGCGTACAGCCTCCTACGGAGGTCGGTGGTTCTTTCGGTGTAGATCTTGCCCGTGAGGCAAACCCTGATCTGAGATGGGAGACTTCTTACCAGGCTAATGTGGGTCTAGACGTAGGGCTCTTCGAAAATAAAATATCTCTATCTGCAGACGTCTATAATATAGACACAGAAGATCTACTAGCTATTGATAGAGCATCTAACTTCTATCTAGGAACAACTGACCTTGATGTACTTAAGAACATTGGTTCGATCAATAATAGAGGAATCGAGCTCTCGCTGACATCTAACAATATTTACAAGAAGGACTTTAGCTGGACGACTAATCTAAATTTTGCAGCTAACAGAAGCCGCGTAGTAGAACTCTCAGGAGGTAATGAGATACTAGGTAGCGGTACTCCGGGTTACTTTGCAGGTGGTAATACCTTCCTGCTCAGAGAAGGTGAGCCTATCGGGCTATTGTGGGGACTAGATTATCAAGGTGTGTATCAAGGTGGAGACATCCCAGCGGGAACTGCCTTACAAGGCGTTTCATTTGATGGAGACGGTAACCCTATTCCTGGGGAACCACTATTTACAGACTTACCTGATGCAGAGGGTAACTTTAATGGCCTGATCGACAATAACGACCGCCAGATCATCGGTGATCCCAACCCAGATTTCACATTTGGTATTACAAATGACTTCTCTTACAAGAATTTTGACTTAAATGTGTTTTTTCAAGGTGCTGTAGGGGGCGATATTTACAACCTAACAGCCGTACAGCTGTATAACGGTGATAGTAACGCATTGACAGATCTATTGAATTCTTGGACGCCAGAAAATACGGACACTAATATCCCTCGCGCTGCAATCAGAGGTCGAGAGTTATCTTCTCGTTTCGTAGAGGACGGTAGCTACTTGAGACTCAAGAACATTGCAATAGGGTATTCGGTACCGACTAAAGGCATCCAGAAGCTAGGATTTAGTTCGGTAAGGTTCTCGCTCAGTGCTCAAAACTTGCTCACGTTTACCAACTATTCAGGACTTGATCCAGAGGTGAGCTACTTCGGTAGTGGTGGCGAGAGCAGAGGTGATGACAATGTCGTTATAGGTCATGATTACGGAAACTATCCGAATATCAGATCAATCACTTTTGGTGCTAATTTGAAGTTCTAACTAATTTTAAAAACAACTAGAAAGATGAATTACTTAAAGTTTTTAATAGTATTCGTTCTAGGACTTACTATCTACGGATGTTCAGACCTAGAAGAGAATGCAGTCAGTCAGTTAAATCCTGACGAGAGAACAGTTGACTTAGAAACTGTAGAAACTACCCTAAACGGTGCTTATGGCCACCTTACGGCAAGAGCCTTTTTGTCCCGAGCACTAGGTCTGACACTGATGTTAAGATCAGATATGGTAGATATCGGAAATCCTGGTACGGCCGCTATTAGGATTGAGCATGATCAGTTCACCGTGTCTCCAGATAATGGTTTGATTTTAAATATCTCAAACCCTGAGCGAAGCTTTTGGCCACGTCTGTACCAGATGGTAAGAGGTGCTAATGAGACGCTTAGAGAACTAGAGTTTCTAGAAGACGCAGATCCAGCAGTAGTGTCAGAAATGCAAGGACGAGCTCGATTTATCAGAGCATTTGCATACTATCACTTAGTCCGTCTTTTCGGTGATATACCTTACCTAGACGAGACGACACTAACTGGTGATGCATCGGTAGCTCCTAGGACATCTGTTGCAGATGTCTATGAAGGTATCATTGCTGATTTAGAATTTGCAAAGTCAACACTACAAGACGTTACTGCCAGTAGAGCTATTCCTAGCAAGGCGGCTGCCAGTGCTTACCTCGCAAGTGTATACCTCACTAGAGGAGAGTATCAAGCTGCATATGATGAAGCGACAGATGTAATTTCCAAAGAAGGTCAGTATGACCTAGGTCTAGAGCCTGACTATAGAAATATTTTTCACGGCGTCAATTCTGATTTTTCTAAAGAGCCGCTCTTCATGATAGACTTCGTTGCTACTAATGTAGGTGACGAATCTAGAGATTACCTAGCAGCCTTTACTGGATTCTTCGGACAAGCGACCTACTACGCTACTGGCGGCTGGTCTGTAATGGTACCTGCTCAAGCAGTTTATGATACATGGGACGATAATGACTACAGAAAAGAGGTGAACTTCGATGCAGAAGCTGTTGATAATGCGGGTAATGTGATACCATTTACACAGTTTTCTAGCCTAGATGGACGTAATGCTAACCGTCCGCACATCTCTAAGTATACAGCCATGGCAGGCGATACGCCTATTGCTAATACATCTGGAAGAGATTCTGATTCTAACTATTCATTGATGCGCTACGCTGAGGTACTATTGATTGCAGCAGAGGCTGCTATCGAAATAGGCAGAGGCAATGAAGCTGATGGCTGGATCAACCGAGTCCGCGAAAGAGCTAGAAATGGCAATGGATCAGGAACTCCTAGTACCGCACCGGCGGATATCAGCGGAGCAACAATAGCTGACGTACTGGAGGAGCGAAGGTTAGAGCTGGCATTTGAGCAGAAGAGATGGTACGATATCGTACGTAGAGATTTAGGTAACGAAGTATTCGGCCCTAATGGCTTTGAGACTGAGCAACTAGGTACTCAAAACTTTGATGCAGCCCGTGATTATCTATTACCACTGCCAGCGATCGAAATAAGCAATAACAGTGCTCTAGAGCAGAACCCAGGTTACTAGGCACATAGCGCTTTATCTAATACTAAAAGAGCTTCTCATCGTCAGATGGGGAGCTCTTTTGTTTTCTGCCGATTACAATAGGGATGCTTACCAGCCAAGCAATAAGATATGACGGCGGAATGTCATGCAAGACGCCAAAAAAAGTAGTTTACTGACACAAGATTACTATCCAATATATTACCTTAGCAAAATTGGTTGACCAAATTTTTGTCGGTTATGGCCGCAAAGCTCATGACAGACAAAATGTATAGCCGAGCGATTTAAAATTAATAGCCGATAAACGTCAACTTCAATGAACAGCGGCACATGGCCAGCTAGTTGTTAGTTACAATAACTCAATACTATGAAAGTCCAAGCTTGCTCTATGCAGACTCCCATAATAAGACGAACCCATCGGGTCATCGACTTTGCTACGTCACTCGTACTCATACTTTTGCTAAGCTTAGCAGGTCAAGTAGTGATGGCACAGATACTAGATCCTACGCTACCACCCAGTGGCAACTTCGACTTGTCATATTGGAAACTTACACGACCAAATAATCAAGAGATAGATGAAGACAATCTATCTAATGGCTATCAAAAGGCTGGTGAGTTCTACACGGACTCTATAACTGGTGCTATGGTATTCTGGTGTCCTAACGATGGTAGAACTACTAGTGGAAGTACCTACCCTAGGAATGAGTTTAGAGAGATGATACGTAGAGGGGATAACAGCATAGGTACATCTGGTATCAATGGCAACAACTGGGTATTCTCTTCCTCTACAATGGAGAACCAGGAGGCAGCTGGTGGCGTAGATGGGGTCATGACGGCAACACTCACCGTAGATCACGTGTCAGAAACATCAGACGAGACTCGCAAGATAGGTAGGGTCATAGTAGGTCAGATCCATGCCTCTAGTGACGAGCCATGCCGCTTATACTATCGCAAATTACCTGGTCACGAGAGAGGCTCTATTTACTTTGCCCATGAGCCTACGACTGGGGCAGAGCAATGGTATGATATGATAGGCAGTCGTAGTGATGGTGCTGCCGACCCTGAGGATGGTATTGCTCTAGGAGAATTGTTTAGTTATGAGATTAAGGTGGTTGAGAATGCGTTGACGGTAACGATCATGCGTGAAGGTAAGCCAGATGTCGTCACAGAGATAGACATGTCAGACAGTGGGTTTGAAGATGACTGGATGTACTTTAAAGCTGGTGTATACAATCAAAACAACGCAGGCGATGCAGACGAATATGTTCAGGCCTCCTTTTATGCGTTGGAGGTAACCCACTTCGCACCGACTCCACCCACAGGATATGATGCACCCTCTGACATACCACGATTTCAGTCCTTTTTGGGAGAGTGTAAGTTACAAGGACCTACTAGCTCGACACTTCGCGATGTTGATGCTCTCAATGATGGCTACTCTCACCCCGAGTGGTTTAAGGTTGTAGATGGTGACAAGATCTTATTTAACCAGACTGGAGACAGCAAGCGTACCGAGCTCAGAGATCTTGAAAACTGGGACTTGACACAAGCAGACAGGTCCTTGCATGGTCGCATTGATATCGTAGAGCAGACCTGTGACCAGGTAACGGTCATGCAGATCCACGATGACGCCAATGTAGGCTCAGGACCCAACAAGCCCCTGTTGAGAATCTACAAGCACAATGCAAAAACACCAGCTAACAACATATGGGCAGCAATCAAAACCAACGAAGGGGGGATAGCTACGATGCATGTTCCTTTGGGTGAAGATCCAGGAGGCTACTTTAACTGTGATATAAGACTAGTCGACGGCAACATGATCATAGACTACCAAGGAGAAGAAAAAGTAAACATGGACGTCTCGTTCTGGACATGGCCTAGTTACTGGAAGGCCGGCGTCTATCTACAAGACGAGGGTGAGGCTACTGCCTACTTTGACGAGCTTTTCGAAGAGGACGGTACACAGCAAAATTACTTCCCGTCGGTAAGTATCAGCTCACCGTCCAACGGTGAAAACTTCGAGCCTGGCAGTGACATCACGATCATGGTAGATGCCGACGACTCAGATGGTGCAGTCGCTGTAGTCGAGTTCTACGAGGGAGCGAATAAACTAGGAGAAGACGCAGAGGCTCCCTACTCATATACATGGGTAGGACCAGCTGATGGACAGTACAACTTAACAGCAAAGGCAACAGACAATGAAGGCGGTGCAAGAACCTCGCTAAGTACCCGTATTACTGTAAGCAATCAAGTAAACGTTACTGGTGTATCATTTATAGGTGGTGATGGGCCTGTAGCCGTCGGCGGTACCGCAAGACTAAATGCTAGCGTGAACCCTGCCAATGCTACTAATCAAAATGTAACGTATACATCAGATGATACAAGCATTGCTACTATCGACGAAAACGGAATAGTAACAGGCCTGACAGAAGGTGTTGTCACTCTGTCTGTAACTACCGACGAGGGTGCACTCACCGACAGCAGGGTTGTCGATATCTTACTACCATCAACAGAGACTAACTGGGCTATTGACCAATCTGTCGAAGGATCGGGTACGGCCGATGGAGATAATGTCTCGAGCAACCTAGTGGATGATGATGCAGATACTAGATGGTCCGTAGAGGAGTTTCCACAATCTGCCACTATAGACTTAGGTACAGAGGTCGTCATAAGTCGTACAGAGGTTACCTCTTATCAAGATCGCGCCTACCAATTCACAATAGAAGCGGCTCTAAATGAGGGTGGACCATACTCCACCATCGTCGACCGCTCCAGCAATACCTCACCAGGCCTGCCAGATGCCCCCATTATCAACCTAGTAGACAGCATCGAGGCTAGATATGTCAAAGTTACAGTAACTGGCGCAGACCTCTACACCGGCCCCTGGGTCAGCCTAACTGAGGTTCGGATATTTGGCCTTAATAGATCTGTAAACGTAAACGAACAATCCTTTGCTGAAATAAGCATAAGCCCTAATCCTGCCACCTCTGTCGTGATGATTGATGGTGCAGACCTGTTCCATACTGTATCTATATACGACCAGGTAGGTCGCCTAGTCATACGTGAACAGAAT
This sequence comes from uncultured Saprospiraceae bacterium, assembly GCA_964389475.1. Lineage (GTDB taxonomy): Bacteria > Bacteroidota > Bacteroidia > Chitinophagales > Saprospiraceae > CAYMFD01. Next base: position 31,166 of record CAYMFD010000005.1, on the reverse strand, counting down.
GATAGTATATCGTCGCTCGACGTGAGCGATCTGCAAGCAGGAGTTTATGTAATTAGGCTTGAGGGAGTAAAAAGATCGTACAGCAGCAAATTGATTAAGCAATAAGGACACCGACAAGGGTTCTAGCCTGACTACCGTAAAGAGGCACCTTCACAGTTCTGACTAACTGCGGAGGTACCTCAAAGGTTGTCTTTGGAGTTTTTTTCAGGGCCTAGTCGTCTTAGTGTCGATATCCGTAGAAAAAGACTTATAGTGGTGCTAATCACTCGCTGTTACATGATCTTATCAGAACTAGTAGCCATCCCTAATAACACGGCTACTAGGGATAATAGCACATGCACACCTGGCAGTGGGTGCGGTTAGTTGGCGAAATGGCTAAGGACGGAGGTTCTGTAGACCGTTGAATAGAGATTTATGCTATTCAACCAACTTATCTTGTGAGCATCTATTTCCACAGAGTGTAAAGGCAACATGAATAGATTTGACCGGGTATTCTCCATCCTAATCCTACTACAAGGCAAGAAGACTACGACCACTGAGATGCTAGCAGATCGCTATCGTACCAGTACCTGAACTATCTATAGAGATATCCGCACGCTGAAAGATGCTGGTGTACCGATCATCGGAGATCCTGGTATCGATTACTCGGTCATGGAAGGTTACCGCTTGCCACCACTACTATTTAATCAAGGTGAGGCTGCGGCTCTGCTTGCAGCGGAGAAGTTTATCGGAGAAGTCACCGACCAACAAACTCAACAGTACTACTCTGATGCTCTTACCAAGATCAGGGCCATCCTACGCAGTAGTGAGAGACAGGCACTTGAGGTACTCGATAGTGCCATTGCCATTACTCAAAAGTCAGAAACAAGCGAACAAGGATATCTTTCTCAAATATTTGACAGCTTGGCTCACAAGCGTATTGTCAGTCTGGAGTATAGTAAGGCAGATGGTACATCGAGTCATTGCTCTATCGAACCAATAGGCTGCTATAGACATGCCAAAAATTGGTATCTGGTGGGTTTCTGCCGTGTGAAAGAAGCCTACAGAACGTTTAGGCTAGATCGTATTACTACTCTAGCAGCAAGCGATGCTCATTTTAGCCGAAAGCACATCAGCTTGAAGGATTACACAGATAAACAAGACCAGGCATGGAAAAACCAGCACCACTTTCATACGATTGAAATTGCCTTTACTACGGCCTATCTACCCTTCGCCGAAAGGAGAAAGTACTACTTCGGATTTGTAAGGCAATGGGAAGTGGAGGATACAGTGCATATGACATTCCTCTACACCTCACTTGAGATCGTAGCAAGATGGATCTTACAATTTGCGGATCAGGCTACCATCCACCAGCCTCTAGAACTACGAGATCGCGTAAAAGATCTGGCTACTGATCTCTACCACCACACCTATAAAAATAATACCTCGTAAAACTTCCTGACATACTGCTGTCACTGACCACGGCCATCTTTGCTTTTGTAAGCACGGGGCACTAGCCCTAGTATCACAAGCAAATCATTAAAATCAAGCAAAGATGAACACACAAGAAGTAGCCAATCGACTAGTAGAACTATGTAGAACAGGTCAATACGGACAAGCTATAGCAGAGCTTTACTCAGACGAAATCGTATCTAAGGAACCTGTTGGAACCCCAGACAGAGAAGTAAAGGGACTGGCGGCCATCGCAAACAAAGGAAAGTAATTCGAAGCAAAAATTGAAAAGATACATAAGGTGTCGATTTCTGATCCTGTAGTTGCGGAGAATTTCTTTTCCATCAATATGCTTATGCATGTCGACATGAAGGGTGTGCCTCACCCTATCGATATGGATGAAATATGCGTTTATCAAGTAAAGGACGGTAAAATTGTCCTCGAGCAGTTTTTCTATACACCACAACCGCAATAGCACAGTAATGCTGTGACCGAAGTAGCACCGAGCTAGCTGTTGGTACTACTTCGGTCAAATCAGACTAATATCAAGATCTAGTACGAAAGGCTAAGTAAGCGATAGCATGAGCTGCTCAACACCCCACTTGTCGGGATTCTCCAGCGCTAAAAGTTGTCGTTTGACATGCATCCCATAGACGTAACCTGTGAGGCTACCATCACTGCCTATCACTCGATGACAAGGCACAATGATGGGTATGGGGTTAGCGCCATTGGCACTACCTATGGCACGTATAGCTCCAGGATTGTCCATAGATCGAGCGATATCACCATAGCTGATCGTATTGCCGTATGGTATCTGCTGCACATGTCTCCATACCTCTTGCCTAAAAGTAGTACCTGACGATAGGTCAAGTGGTAGGTCGAAGTTTGTCAGCTTACCCGAGAAGTAGGCGTGTAGTTGCGCCAGGGCTTCTCGTAAAAGTTTATCTGATATCTCTACCTTTTCGATTGGCCCCTCCTTGATTTCTACCTTTACAACGGCATCATTCTCGACGGCAACTACCACCTCACCAACCCGCATCGTCAGACTAGCATACTTACGATGATCAGGTTTACTCATGCTTCAAGAGGTCAGTCACCGCACAGTGGTGGATATGTAGATAGTCAGAGGTCATAATTTTGTTTGATGGGCTGTTAACTCTAATCCTTCACCTCTAGACCTAGCGCTTTCAGTAAGGTGTCGATCTCTGAGGTTGTTGTGTATGGACTCACCATATCTAGTCGGTCTCCATATTTGAACTGATACATGCGACCTAGGTAAAACGTGATGCCCCATCGTCAATCTTACCATCCAAATAGGCTTGGTAGATAAGTGGGAAGTTTCGCTCTCTAGCCTCATAACTCTGCCCATGATGTATCACTATCCAGGGGGCTGTGGTAAGATTACTACCCCACTCCTTAGGCGGATAGCCATATTGATCAAGGTACCTTTCGACTTTTATTAGGTTGATCTCATCTTGTGCAATCTGTTGATCGATCCATGCTCTGTACTCTTTTGACTTCTCACCATACTCTAGCATGATCTCCGATCCCTTAGGGCCTCTGACCCGTTGGTCATCGTCTATAATTTCCTGCAAAAAAGCTTTCTTGTCTACTTCTGTATCAAGATGCAATTCAGTTTGACTACTATTGGTATCAGCCCTGGCAGGCTTGCATCCGACGGTACAGAGGGCGACGATAATGCTAACTAGTATAAGCTGACGGATCATCTGGTGCCTTATGGTGATGTAAATATCGCCGCAATCTGCTCGTACACCTTGGGCGAAGCAGTTCTCAATTGGTCAGGCCGCGTGAAAAAGTACATGATGTAAATAGGTAATAAGTCGATGGCCGAATAGCCTAACACCTGCATGATCTGATCTTTGGTAAAGCCACTCATCGACTCTACCTCTGACCAGTTGAGGTCATCGGCAGACGGGTAGTCAGCCCCAGGATAGACCTTGGTATATGCCTCGGCGATGCCGTGACCACAGATATTGTAAAAGCGGTCGGGATGCTGTAGTCCAGGGAGTAGGTAGTCAAGCGCAAAGATCATAACGCCATCCTCCACCTGGGTCTCATAGGTATGTAGAAACTTGTGCTGGGGAGATGGGAAAGGGTGCTTGTAGACATAAATACGATCCATATCACCCATCAAGTAGTCGTCATGGTGGAGCGACATCTTGACCACCTGCGTCGCGATAATGCATCGTATATCGAAGGGCACATCGTTCTTCTCCTCGAATGCCACAGCCTCAAATGATCGCCCTCGCTCATACAAGGCTGCCCGCTGGTGTAGCTCCGCCTGCTGATCTGCGGATAAGGTTTGGTAGTGCTTATCGTACTGCGCCAGCCAGTCTACAATAGGCTGATCTAGCGTGATCGGATGTCGCTCTAGGTACCAGTGGTCTATCTGCCCTGAGAATATGACCAGGGCTACCGTAGGGATGATGATTGACAGTAACTGCCACAGATGCGTCTCCTCATAGGTGAAAAACATTAAATACAATAGGTAGCCAGCAGCTAGGCCTAGCGGTATACCGAGGATTTTAGAAAGGGAGTAGATACGCATGGTGCAAATAACGAAGAAATGACTGCTATCCTTGTGATCACTAATCATTAATAAAGAGGTCTACTGAAAATAACGAATCTGAGATCAGAACTGAACTACATCGTGACTGACGGATACACCAAAAACACCTATTCAATCATCTTACTAGTAACCAACACCTTACAAGATGTCAGCCACAGCCTATTCCCTCGACTATCGCACCAAGCACCCTGCAGTATCTGTACATCGCTACCGCCTGACCATATGGCTGGGTGGCCTATCGATGTCTCTCCTCTTGTCTCTAGCCATAATCAACTACACGGGGCAGCGAACCGTAACTGAGGTCTTCACACCAGCGCTAGCACCAGATCTAGAGGTATTGCCGATACGTACTTTGCAGCGACCGCCTGTACTGGCACCACCGCCACCACCGCCCGAAGAGACGATCATCACGCCTGTCGAAGACCTAGTCGATCAACCCGAATTCGTCAAAAAAGACATCATACCCGAAGAGGTAATCACGGACCATGATCTTAGCATCGAGGATACTGCAGCCGTCACACATCCAGCTCCGCCAGCACCCCTGCCACTACCGCCTGCGCCAGAAGAAGACGACTTACCACACCGCCGAGTAGAGCACATGCCTACCTTCCCAGGCTGTAGTGGTGACACTGAGATGGAGCGACGAACCTGCACCGAGCAAGCCCTACTACGCTACGTCAGTAAGCACCTAAGCTACCCTGCTATAGCCCGAGAAAATAACGTCACTGGTACGGTCGTCGTGCAATTTGTGATCGATCGTAATGGCAAGATGAAGGATATAAAACTCTTGAGAGATATAGGTGCTGGTTGTGGTAACGCTGCGTATAAAGTAGTCCACGATCTCGCCGATACCATGGGAGCCTGGAAGCCTGGTCGCCAGCAAGGCCGGCCCGTACCAGTTCTGTATACCCTGCCCGTACGTATGCAGCTAGAGTGAAGTGATGACATACTTGTTTTTTGGGAAGTGACCAGACACACTTCTGCCGTCTACAACAGGATCAAACAATAAGGGACTGGAGTCATAGCTGACCTACTCCCACCTAGTATCCATCAAGCGGACTCGGTGGCGATTGCCGATCTTATAGGTGTTCTTATAAAAAAGCTTCTGCAAGAGCCAGCCAGCCGCTAGAGATCCTAGACCAATTGCTGCTGTATCTGGCCCAAAGTCAAAATTATCGCCGACGTAGGCAATACCGCCATAAACTAACCAAGCCGCCCCAAAGACTTTGAGGCTCATAGCAGCAGCCTTGACGCCACCATTGTAAGTCCGTACCTGGCCGATCTCACTGATCTCCACAAAACTGCCTGAGGTCATAATACTCTGTGCCTCGAGGTTGATCCTTTCTATCCGCTCCTTACGCCACCCATCATCGTAGTCTGCGTGCTTATAAATGATATAGTCTCCGATGAAGTACTTCTCGGCAACAGGGTTCTCGTACTTCTCTAACTGCAAGAATACCTGTGCAGACAAGACAGTCCCGACGAACAACAGTATAGATGTAACGTACAATCGCATACCTACCTAACGCTAAAGATCTCCTAATTGTGGTCTGATCGTAATCTCTTCTACGACGGCACTAGGCGACATCTCCATGGCATTGTAGACAGCAAGAGCGATATCGTGTGCCTGCATCAGTCGTGACTCGGGCAGCTCTACACCAGCCCAACTATTGGACCATGTGGCGCCAGGCAGGATGGCGGTGACCTTGATCTGCTTGTCTTTTAACTCCTCCCGCAATACCTTATTAAACCCTAGCAAGGCAAACTTGCTGATGCTGTACGATCCCCCGTTAGGGTAGGCAACCTTACTAGCGATGCTACACATATTAAAGATGTGACCGCCACCGTACGACACCATCGATGGCACTAGTTTTCTGGTGAGGTAGTAGGCGCTGTAAAGGTTGGTATTGATCATCATCTCCAGGCAACCAGCTTCCTCTTCTAGCACGGCACCAGGTAAGAATACGCCAGCATTATTGACCAGTACATCCACCTGCTCGACATGGCTGAGCACGAAGTCTCCGAATGCGTCTACCTGCGCCTTATCGCTGACGTCTGTCTTAAGGGTAAGGACCTTGACACCAGGATGCGCCTTGCTGATATCTCGCTGGCACTGGTCAAGCTCTTGCTGATTGCGTGCACAGATAAATAGATCTATACCCTTGCTCGCTAGCAGGTCAGCGATTGCGCGACCTATTCCCTTGGTACCACCAGTAATTACTGCATTCATATCTTACGTTGTTCGTTTTGCCGTTTTACGTTTACCATTGGTCGTTATTCGTTGATCGATTTAGGTTATTCGCTTTACGATGTTTGTTTGCCGTTGTTCGCTTTACGTCTTGGGGTCTCGCTCTACTTTTTTCTACTTCTACTTTCAGCCTTTAACTCTCGGCTTTTAACTCTACAGGCCTCTACGCTTATACTCTTGCTCGATATATCCTAACTCTCTGGTCATATCACCGGTCACACTTGAGTTCTCCTGAGCACGACGTATCAGATAGGGAATCACCTCCGTAATAGGGCCATAAGGCACATACTTGGCGACATTGTAACCAGCGTCGGCGAGATTGTAAGTTATGTTATCACTCATGCCGTAGAGCTGGCAGAAGTTTAAGTGTGAGTGACTCTTATCTAGCTGGTGCTGCTCGATGTACTGGGCCATCATCAGGTTACTCTTGGCATTATGGCTAGCGCAGCAGATGGCAATCCGCTCGTAGTGTCCCAAACAAAAGCGGACTGCTGTGTCGAAATCTCGGTCCGTTGCCTCTTTGTCTACTTGTATGGGGCTGTCGTAGCCTCGCTCTCTGGCTCGCTCCCGCTCCTTGTCCATGTAGGCTCCACGGACTAGCTTCACACCAAATAGGACCTCCTCGTTAATCGTCCACTGATAGTCGGCCTCTAGGCGGGCTAGGCGATCGTGCCGATACATCTGGTAGGTATTGTAGACCGTCACTCGATCCTTATTGTAGATCGACATCATCTCTAGTGCTAGCTGATCTATACTATCCTGTATCCAGCTCTCCTCCGCATCGACGAATACATCGACTCCAAGGTCGTATGCCTTGCTACAGATATCGTTGACCCTCGTACGCATGCGATCCCAGTCGGCCTGCAGTTCGTCACTCAGCACGGCACCCGCCTGTACTTGCTCGAGGAGCTCATTGGCAGTCAGGCCACTCATCTTGATGGTGACGACTGGCACACTATCATTACTCGCTGCGAACTCTATCGCACGCAGAAACTCATCTCTCGTACCATCGAGGTCCTCTTCACTCTGCTTGCCCTCAGCCCCGTAGTCTAGCATCGTAAAGACATTGGCCTTGTATAGCTTGTCGATACTCTCTTGGCAGTCCAGCAAATGCTCTCCTCCTACGAAATGCTCAAAGATTGTCTTTCTCGTCAAGAGCCTAGCAAATGGCAGGTTGTACTTAACCGCAAAGAGGCCTAGCTTAGAACTCGCATCGACGAGCCAGGATTTATTCATCAACTTAAAGAGCCACCTCGTCTTCTTAAGCTCTTTGTCCGTCTTGGTAGAAAAGGCAATTCTCGTGTCCGAAAAATCTAATTGATTCGGCGCAGAATCTGCAGTGCTTGGTGTCGTGGTCATTGGTTCCAGATTTCCCATGATCGCTCCGCCTGTAGTATCAGCATTTCACTTCCATTTTTGATAGCTGCTCCTCTGGCCTCGGCTTGTGATAAAAATAGCGTTTTAGCTGGATTATAAACGAGATCATAGCAATAATGATCTGACGAAATACCGTCATACGGCAATCTAGGACAATTATCAATATTGGGGTAGGTGCCGAGTGGAGTGGTATTGACGATGAGTCTGTGTCGACCGATGAGATCTGTGGTCAGATCGGCGTACGTCAAATAGCTAGTACGCCTACTCACCGTCGTGTACGTAATCTCCTGCTTGCCCAGCACATACCGCACGGCAGCCGCCGCGCCACCACTTCCTAGTACTAGCGCAGCGTCTATCTTCTGTCCATCGAGTAGATCTAGTAAAGACTGCTCAAAGCCATAGGCATCGGTATTATGACCTATACTACGACCATCTTCAAATTTGATACAATTGACCGCATTAATAGCCTCGGCCTCTGGTGATAGCGCATCTAGGGATGACATGATGTGCTGCTTGTACGGGATCGTGACGTTGAGGCCAGACCAGCGACCCGACCTTACCACAGTGGCTAAGTCTTGCACATCCTCGACCTCTATCGCATCGTATTGATGATCGTTGAGACTCTCTCTAGCAAATCGCTCGTTCCAATAACGAGGAGAAAATGAATGGGTCAACGGGTACCCAATCAGCCCAAATTGTTTGACTGTATCTGCCCGTGGCAATTAACGGCGCGGCATACGACCACCGCCCATGCCTGGCATACCCTGCATCATCTGCTCCATACCCTTGCCCTTGCTCATCATATGCATCATCTTACGCATCTGATCGAATTGCTTGATAAACATATTGATCTCATGGATATTGCGACCACATCCTTTAGCTATGCGGCGCTTACGACTCATATTGAGGAGTTCTGGCTTGGCCCGCTCGTCTGGTGTCATAGATTGTATGATGGCCTCGACCTTGGCAAAGGCTGTGTCGTCTATATCGAGGTTCTTTGTGATCTTATTCATACCAGGGATCATACCCATGAGCGACTTGAGGTCACCCATACGCTTGATCTGGTTAAGCTGAGATAAGAAGTCATTGAAGTCAAACTTGTTACGCTTAATCTTCTTCTCTAGCTTTTTAGCCTCTTTTTCATCGAACTGCTCTTGGGCCTTCTCGACGAATGAGACGATATCACCCATACCGAGTATCCGCTGCGCCATTCGCTCGGGGTAGAATACATCTAGGGTATCCATCTTTTCCCCCATGGAAACAAACTTGATAGGCTTACCCACCGTATACTTGACGGATAGCGCTGCTCCCCCTCTTGTATCACCATCGAGCTTGGTAAGGACCACGCCGTCATAGTTGATCCGCTCGTTAAAGGCCTTCGCTGTATTGACAGCATCTTGACCTGTCATCGAGTCAACGACGAAAAGCGTCTCCGTAGGTGAGATTGCCGCCTTCACAGCCTCTATCTCATCCATCATAGCCTCGTCAACGGCTAGACGACCGGCTGTATCGACGATGACGACATCGTAGCTGTTCGACTTAGCATGCTGTATGGCATTTGTGGCGATCTCTACAGGATTCTTATTGTCGATCTCCTTGTAGATACCCGCACCTACAGACTCCGCAACGACGGTCAACTGCTCGATCGCTGCTGGCCTGTATACATCACAAGCTGTAACTAGTACTCGCTTGCTCTTCTTCTCCTTGAGCCACAGCGCTAACTTACCCGTAAAGGTCGTCTTACCACTACCCTGTAGACCAGAGATAAGTACGACGCCGGGCGATCCCTTGACATTGATACCTGCGGCCTGACCACCCATGAGAGCGATCATCTCGTCCTGGACGATTTTGACCATCAGCTCGCCAGGCTTGACAGCATCCAGTACGTTCTGCTCACCCAGTGCCTTGTCCTTGACCTTATCGGTAAATTCCTTGGCTATCTTATAATTAACATCTGCCGCTACGAGAGCACGTCGAATCTCCTTAATCGACTTGGCGATGTTAATTTCGGTAAGCTTACCTTCTCCTTTTAGGTTTTTAAATGCTCCCTCGAGCTTTTCGGTCAGGTTATCAAACATGGTCGTCTGTATCGTCTTTTCGCAATGAAGTGCAAATATAGTAGAAGTGTACTTGTCGACAGGTGAGGTGACGGCGAGGATAGGTTTCAAAGCCGACACGATCCTATTCTTCGACAGCTGAGGTACTTTTCTAAGCAAGCACCATTCTATTCTTCGACAGCTGAGGTCCACTACGACTAAATGTCTAGCGAGACTCCCAGAGCACAACCTCGCTGTTCGAGAACCCAATGGACAACCTTATACTCTCACTTCGTGGATCGACGTCCCAGGTTTCGCTTTTCAAGTCTCGCAGCACCACAGGTGCTAAGCGGACCTATGGACGTCGTGATCTAAATCGCGAATGGTACTTTTAAAAGTAAGCCTGAGGCCGTCATTATCTACAACGCAAACGATTCTTTTCCTATCCGACACAATTATATTCTCCGACAGCTGAGGTCCGCTACGACTAAATGTCTAGCGAGACTCCCAGAGCACAACCTCGCTGTTCAAGAACTTAATCTACAACCTTGTGCTGTCACTTCGTGGATTGACGTCCCAGGTTTCGCTTTTCAAGTCTCGCAGTACCACAGGTGCTAAGCGGACCTGTGGACGTTGTGATCTAAATCGAGAACGACTCTAACTCGCAAACAAGCTTAACTGAGGACTACGAGTGTGATCATATATGTCGCAGTTAAACTCAAAGTTGCCACCATCCATACAATACAGGCGGCGGGCTAGGTCAAACTGCTGGCGTATAATGTCGGCAATGATCCCTTGGCCTTTTGTTCTCTCACCGAAAGTAGAACTAGACACTTTACCACCATGGAGAGACTTGATCTTGTTGATCACCTTCTGAGCTCGGTCGGGGTGAGTCCTGTGGAGCCAGTCTTTAAATATCTCCTCCACATCACCATTGAGTCGAACAACGAGTGGGACGATTCTACGAGCTCCCATCTCACTTACTTTCTTGACCAGCGGCAAGATATTGTGATCGTTCAATCCTGGAATGATCGGGGCCGCTAGCACAGTAACGGGTATACCTGCCTCGCTGAGCTTCCTCACCACCTGGAGGCGCTTACTGATAGTCGTCGCACGAGGCTCCATGAGCTGGCGCTGGTCATCATCGAGGGTATTAATGCTGATGGCTACACTCACGAGATTGTGCTCCGCTAGCTTCTGTAAGAGGTCTATATCTCGGAGGATGAGGGCATTCTTTGTTGTGATAGCTACAGGATGCTTAAACTCTAAGAATAGGGCCAGCAACTGTCTAGTGATGCCGTACTGCCGTTCTACAGGTTGGTAGCAGTCCGTATTACCGCTGAGCATAATAGGGGCAGCCTGCCATCTCGACGAGGATAGCTTATGGCGCAATAGGTCCACAGCATTGGTCTTGACCAATATCGTAGTCTCAAAGTCTATACCTGCACTGTACCCCCAGTAGGTATGCGTATTGCGAGCATAGCAATAGACGCAGCCGTGCTCACAGCCCTGGTAAGGATTGAGCGAATAAGGAAATCCGACATCGGGGCTGTCCACCTTGTTGACGATACGCTTGGCTGTCGTCTCCACCACTCTAGTCTTGGGATCGCATACCTCATCACGGTACCAGTGACCAAGACCATCATCGCTAGATACTGTGGTTGTACTATCGAATGGTTTAGGCGTATTAATCTGAGCTCCGCGACCTTTGATGACCTTCATAATTCTCTGTGGCTGTTGATGATACAAATTTAGTTCGCTTTTATCCTAATGTCAATACCATGCATTGTGACAAATAAGCACACTTTGCATAATCTGTCATTATTGCCAAGAGAATACGACAGCCAAGAGAGTGGCTCCAAGCTGTATGATCAGCAAGAGGACTTTTCAGTAGACGATAGTTTGAGATCACCACCTAAAACTCCTAGGGCTGATGTCAATGAGATCGGCGAAATCGATTATCTTTCCCATCTATGAATCGAATGAAGCCTTACAGCCGACTAACGGAGTTTGACGTATCTCTGTACAAGAGTGGTCATCACTACCGCATCTACGAAAAACTCGGAGCTCACCCCACCGAACTAGATGGCGAGATGGGGTGCTACTTCGCAGTGTGGGCACCCTCTGCTCATAAAGTGGAAGTCGTCGGTGACTGGAACTACTGGGACGGAGCGGCTGATGTGCTGGCTGTACGCTGGGACAGCTCGGGCATATGGGAGGGCTGGTTACCGCATGCTCGTCCTGGCCACAGGTACAAGTTTCGCATATACAGCACTATCGATGAGCAAGTAGTAGAAAAAATCGACCCCTATGCCCGCAGGTCAGAAGTCAGGCCGCAGACGGCATCGATCATAGCCGATATCAACTACGAGTGGCGAGATAGCGAGTGGATGGCGAATAGGGGCAGTAAGCAGAGCCTCGACCAACCCATGTCAGTCTACGAGGTCCATATGGGCTCGTGGCGCTATGACACAGATCGCGGCGAACCGCTGACCTACACGCAAGCAGCTAATGACCTAGTCCATTACGTCCAGGATATGGGCTTTACACATGTAGAGCTTTTGCCTATCACGACATACCCACTCGATGAGAGCTGGGGCTACCAGGCTACAGGCTACTACAGCCCGACTGAGCGATATGGCAAGCCAGAGGAGTTAATGCATCTCATAGACTACTGTCACGAGGCAGGCATAGGCGTACTGCTAGACTGGGTACCTGCACACTTCCCTAGTGACGAGTGGGGGCTAGCACAGTTCGATGGTAGCCACCTCTACGAGCATCCCGACCCACGCAAAGGTTATCACCCGGACTGGAAGAGCCTCATCTTTAACTACGAGCGACCAGAAGTCTCTGCCTTTCTCATAAGTAGTGCCCTCTACTGGCTAGAGCACTATCACATAGACGGCCTACGTGTAGATGCGGTGGCCAGTATGCTCTATCTGGACTACTCCCGGGATGATGGCGAGTGGGAGCCCAATATACATGGCGACAACCACAATCTTGCTGCGATAGACTTTATCAAAGCACTCAACAAGGCGGTCTACCAGTACTACCCTAGCGCCATCATGATCGCCGAGGAGAGCACATCCTATACGGGAGTAACGACACCTGTACACTTAGGTGGATTGGGCTTTGGTGTCAAATGGATGATGGGCTGGATGAATGATACGCTACAGTACTTTGCACGAGAACCCATACATCGTAAGTACCACCATAATGAAATTAGCTTTAGCGGCACCTATGCCTTTACAGAGAATTTCATGCTACCCCTCTCACATGACGAGGTCGTGCATGGCAAGGGGCCACTAATCTACAAGATGCCAGGAGATGACTGGCAGCGCTTTGCCAATCTGCGGACCTTGTACACGTATATGTGGACCCACGCCGGTAGTAAGCTGCTGTTTATGGGCAACGAGTTTGCCCAGACGGATGAGTGGCAACACAATCAGAGCCTTGACTGGCACCTACTAGACTATGCACCCCACCAAGGCATGCAAGCGCTTGTCAAAGACCTAAATACCCTCTACCGAAGCGAAACAGCCCTCCACAACCTACAATATGAGGTAGATGGGTGGCAGTGGATCAGCTACGATGATCATGAAAATAGCGTACTCGCCTATGCGAGGCTAGACCATGATGGCAATAAAGTCATCACGGTACTCAACCTTACCCCTCAACCCCTTCATGACTATCGTATAGGTGTTGCTGCGAGTGGCACTTACGATCTAGTAATTAATAGCGATGCAAGCCAGTATGGTGGTAGCGGTCACCTAGCGTGGGATACCGTCGCAAGTCAGCAGGTCAGTATGCATGGCCGTGAGCAGAGCATAGAGTTAATACTCCCGCCACTGAGTGGCATTGTCTACAAAAAGAAACTTACCTAATGCCTATCTGCTCCTGGGCGGCTACACATCCGCTACACATAGACTATCACAACAAGGAGTGGGGAGTCCCAGTCCACGACGAGCGACACCTATTCGAAATGCTGACCCTCGAGGGTGCTCAAGCTGGCCTCAGCTGGCTGACTGTACTTAAGAAAAGGCAAGGCTATCGTACTGCCTTCTTTGACTGGGACATAGACCGTATCGCCATCATGACCGAAGACGAAAAAGCCCTAGTACTAGCGACGGGCAATATCATCCGCAATAAACTCAAGGTCAATAGTACGGTGACCAATGCCCAGGCTGCACAGCGTCTCCGCGACAGTCATGGAGGTCTAGATGCGTTTCTGTGGTCATACGTAGACAACAGTCCGATCCGCAATCAATGGCAATCGCATACCGAGGTCCCAGCTAGGACGGAGCTCAGCGACCAGATCTCCAAGGACATGAAAAAACTAGGATTCAAATTCGTAGGCGGCACCATCATGTACGCCTATATGCAAGCCATCGGCATGGTAAATGATCACACTGTGGACTGCGATAGATATCATGCAGTTTAGATAAGCCAAAACGGCGCTACACCAGATAGCCGAAAGATTACTCCGATACCTGGGATAGAGAATCACTACATTCGCACTATGGCTAGTAGTGATCTCAGTCCCCGACAGATGGTATGGCAGCGACTTCGCCGCAACACAGTAGCCATGTGGGCCCTTGCTGTACTGACTATACTGTTCATCCTATCTCTATTCGCTAACTGGATTGTCTACGACCACACGCCAGGTGCTGACCTGCAGCATCCCACCCTATCGCTCAAGCCACCGGGCTTTAGGACAGAAGTACTGAGAGTGAGTAAGCGTCAAACTACACCATCATCTTGGTGGAGCAAACTACTGTATGGATATGAAAAAGCATACGAAGAACTACCCTATCGAAGTATCGGTAAGCAGCAAGCTAACTCACTAACCTACGTGGATCACTATGGCAGATCGCAGATGGTCGCCGTTGATCGACTTATGAGTGCACCAGGAGACCACCAGATTGTTTACACACTCGGAACAGATAGATTTGGACGATCCCTGATGAGTAGGCTTATCCGAGGTATCCGCATCTCCTTCGTAGTAGGTAGTATAGCCGTGGCTATCAGCTTGACGATTGGCATACTGCTAGGCCTGCTAGGCGGCTACTTTGGAGGATGGATCGATAGTTTCATTTTGTTTGCGATTAATGTTACCTGGTCCATACCAACGCTGGTTATGGTATTTGCGATAGTCTTGCTACTAGGCAGAGGTCTGGGTTCGATATTTATTGCAGTAGGTCTCACAATGTGGGTTGACGTCGCTCGCATCGTGCGGGGGCAGGCGATCTCCCTCAAGGAAGCTCCCTTCGTCATTGCAGAAAAAAGCATGGGAGTGGGCCACATCGCCATCATGCTGCGGCACATCTTGCCCAATATCATAGGCCCCATACTGGTCATTGCCGTTGCTAACTTTGCAACAGCCATACTGGTAGAGGCTGGACTGAGCTATATCGGCTTTGGTATCAATCCGCCCAACCCTAGCCTTGGCAACATACTTAACGAGCACTATGGTTATGCGGTTACCGGCAAGATAGGTCTGGCCCTGATACCTGCTGTCACGATCATGGTACTTATTCTATCGTTTAACCTGGTAGGCTTGGGGCTGCGAGATGCCTTTGACGTTAAGGATTAAACATATTTGGTCTCTATTGTTATATGTCGAGAGGCAAAAACGTTAGTGCCTGACCTCAGATGCGATCATGCCTTATGGCTTACGCCAATGGTAACAAGACACTTACAGCGGATCACTCAACAACTTGTACTATTGAGTAATACAATTCGCACTCAGGTTAATACACATTACGTACTTTTGCGGATCTTTAGAAAGCACACTAGCAAAGCATAAAAACACATCATGGCATACTTATTTACATCAGAGTCCGTCTCAGAAGGTCACCCAGACAAAGTCGCAGACCAGATCAGCGATGCTCTAGTAGACCACTTCTTGGCGTTTGACCCAGATAGCAAGGTGGCTTGCGAGACGCTAGTAACTACCGGTCAGGTGGTACTGGCTGGAGAGGTACACAGTCAGACCTATCTCGACGTACAACAGATCGCTAGAGATGTCATCAAGCGCATAGGCTATACCAAGAGCGAGTATATGTTCGAGGCCAATAGCTGTGGGGTACTGTCTGCTATACATGAGCAGTCACAGGATATCAACCAAGGTGTAGACCGTGCGACTAAGGAGGAGCAAGGTGCTGGAGACCAGGGAATGATGTTCGGCTATGCGACCAACGAGACGGACAACTATATGCCCCTAGCCCTAGACCTATCTCACAGGATACTAGAAGAGCTAGCTCGTGTACGGAAAGAAGGTACGCAACTCACCTACCTACGACCTGACTCCAAGTCACAGGTGACGATCGAATACAGTGACGACCACAAGCCACAGCGCATAGACAGTATCGTGATTTCCACACAGCACGACGACTTTGATGAAGAAAGTGCCATGCTAGCTCAGATCAAGAAAGATCTGGTAAGTATTGTGATCCCTGCTGTAAAGGCAAAACTGAAGCCATCTCTACAGGCTCTATTCGATGATCAGGTGACCTACCACATCAACCCTACTGGCAAGTTCGTCATAGGTGGACCTCACGGTGATACGGGCCTTACTGGTCGTAAGATCATCGTCGACACATATGGTGGCAAAGGAGCCCACGGTGGTGGTGCCTTCTCTGGCAAGGACCCGAGTAAGGTTGATAGATCAGCAGCCTATGCGACACGTCACATCGCCAAAAATCTAGTAGCTGCAGGAGTAGCCGATGAGGTACTCGTACAGGTATCCTACGCTATAGGCGTGGCAGACCCTACTAATATCTATATCAACACCTACGGTACCTCCAAGGTCTCCATGGGTGATGGTGATATCGCTACTAAAGTGATGGAGATATTCCCAATGCGTCCCTACCAGATCGAGCAGCGCCTCAAGCTACGTACGCCTATGTACAGCGAGACGGCAGCATACGGTCACATGGGCAGGACGAGCGAGCACAAGACAGTGACATTTGTCAATGGTGTCGGAGAAAGTACGTCTGTCGACATCGAGACCTTCACATGGGAAAAGACAGACTTCGTGGATAAGGTCAAGGCGGCGTTTGGGCTTTAGAGTTCAACTCTATAACTACCAGAGGGTTTTGTTGACCAGTTTCGACTAGTTAGCTTTACTGACAAGTGGTCCCATATTTAGGGTATTATTCTGGTGTATACTGATTAAGTCAACTCCCACTACTCTTTCTATCTTTCTTATGGTCTGAAGGGTAAGATTTTGTCTACCCTTCATTATCCGACTCAGTGCCTGTGGTGATACGTCAAGCTTTTCGGCTAGCTCTCGTTGAGTCCACTTTTTGCTAGAGAGAGCATCGGCGAGTCTACCAGCTATGGTAACATAGTCATCGAGTGCATCGGCGTGCTTAGCATTCCAATCGGCAACTTTCTTCCATTTTTGGTTTGCCTGATTTTTACTAGTAGCTATACTATCTAGTTTTCGCATCTTTTCTTCTCTAGTTAGTGACATATGAGTCTTTTTTTTGATATTGTTAAATGTCAAGCAATCCTTCTTCTTTCAAGTAAGTCGTGGCTCGCTCTAGTTTATCAAGTTCCATTTCTAGGTATACATCACCTTGGATCTTAGGCACCAATTTGACACCATAGCCAGTGATAGCATAAAGATTATTATCCATCTTTACTGCATACACCCTTACCCATGGAGCATCCTTTCCGCTTACCTTGTAGTCCGTGAAATATCGCGGATGTCGATAGAAGCTATCCTTGTGTAGAGGTGCAAATAGGTCATCTAGGTCATACGCAACGTTTTGATCAGCGTATTCCCGCAGCTCATCTACCAAAATATGAGCCTCTTTAGCTGTTCTTTTTACAGCCGACATTAGGCTAGTATTAAAATAGGATAATCTCTTTTTACGCTTGGCGAAGTATCGACGGAGCCATTCTACATCCGGAAGCGTGGTCGCCATCTCATCAAGGCTATGCTCGTTAGCACTTTCCCAATGCACACTATAAAGTGACCCGTCAACTATAGCTATCAATTTCAAATCTTATACAAATATAAACATATATGCGTATATCCACTTAAAGACCACACAACCGAGCAGCCATAAACACCCTACTGGATTACCTCGAAAGCAAAGCAGTAGCCACCATTTTCCAAAACTAGAAAGCGAACACTAGATCCATTTGGTAGGCACTACCCCTTCGTAATCAGAACATCGTAGGTGATGTCTCCGGGCATAATCTTGTGGACGGCATCCATACCCTCTATAACTTTACCGATGATGGTATATCGTCCATCGAGGTGTGGCGTGGCGCTATGAGTGATGAACCACTGTGTGCCCTCCGTGTCAGGACCAGCGCTAGCCATACCCACGTAACCAGGACCATCGTAGTACTGCTGGCTCAGCTCTGAGCTCACCGTGTAGTTGAGGCCGCCATAGCCATCTCCACGACTGCAGCCGCCCTGTATTACAAAGTTGGATACCACACGGTGTACCGTCTTGCCATCGAAGTAATCATCCTGCGCTAGGCCTATAAAATTGGCCACGCCAGCAGGAGCATCAGCTACAGCTAGACGAATTTTGATATTGCCCTTACTGGTCTTAATAACTGCAACCGCGCTATCTCCATAGTTCGTCACGTAGTCCCACTCTATGGGGTGATTGCTCTGCATCGCCGCTGGCTTGTAAGTCCTACCCTCTATCTTAGCAAGGACCTTAGCCATCTCATTGTACGACTCTACCTGACCTGGCATAGTTAGGTTAGACTGTACCTTCTTATAGTAGTCAAGGCTATCCTTGACATATGGCAGTAGGTCTACCTTATCGCTGCTCAATGTATTACCCACAATCGCTACTACACCAGCATCGCCAGTACTCAGAGCATCGTTGAGTGCTGTTACTATCTGCTTGGTATGATACCTCAGCCCTGCACTGTATGCTCGCAGAAAATTGTCGCCCTGCACGATATCCGACAAGCCCTGGACAATGGCCGACTGTACCGGCGGATCTTGCTCCGTAGCGAGTCGCTCTATGAGCTGCGGGTAAGAGTACGGATCTTTGGCATAGGCGCGGTAGTACTCGATCTTCTCCGTCAGGACATCGCTGCTATCGATAGACGCTAGTATCTCACTCTTAAACTTGGCCTTGGTATTGGTAAAGTAGACGGGGATCTTATTGAGGATGGCACTGTACATGGCTGCCTTGACGCTGTAGCGCATATCGGGCTTCATGTAATTACGATAAAGGGCTGCATCGCTAGGGCTACCATAGTCTGATAAGTACTGCGCTGCCGCATGTGCTACATGCAAGTTATCGTCAGATAGCAGGGCCAGTACAGGGTCTACGACACGGATGTAGGGGTAATTGCCTAGCACTCGGATGATCTCCACCCGCTCTCGGTAGTCGAGGTCTGCATCAGCAGCCCGCTCCAGCACCGTGTCAATGATGAGTGGGTCACCTAGTCGCACGACAGCAGGAGCTAGCGCCGTACGTAGGGCACCGGCAGAACTCTTAACATAGAAAGCACCAAGTCGCTTACTGTAATCCTCCAGTGATAGCTTATCGCCAAAACGACTGAGGTACTTGGCAGCATACAATCGAGGACGAGGTGGATTGCTATCATCTAGCAATAGATCGATCATATGCTCTGTCGCCTCACCAGCAAAGAGTCCTCTCAGACCAAATCGATAGATCGACATCGCCTGCCCCGTCAACAGCAAGGTATCGGTATTGCGGTACGTACTTACGGTGGCCACGGCATTTAGCAGTTTTCGGTCAGCAGTCTTACCGATCGCCTCTAGGATCGCAGCGTTAAAGCTATTGTCTACATCAATGGTGTCTTTGCGTTTAAATGCCTCGACCAATGGCGTCACGACAGCAGCACTACCTTGCTGACCCAAGGCATATGCCGCTGCGGTACGTACTCGTAGTACAGGATCCTCAAGTAGTAATGTCAAACTGTCGATGGCAGCAGGACTCTTCAAACTGGCAAATCCTGTCGCCACGGTATAGCGATAAGCAGGATCAGGGTGAGAGGTGTAGGCAAGCATGCTATCTACTTGGCGACTATCGACTAACTCGTATAAACGCTGATACTCTGGTGATGACCGATCGATGTCAACCGTGGTGATGATCTCATCGACGGGCGGGACACAACCAGAAAGCGCTAGGATCACCACGGCCACAAAACCACAAACTAGAGAACAACTATGTCGCATCATACTTCCCATATCTTAATCTTTCTAACCCTACATACAGCACATGTCGTGCCTAAGTATCTGACCAATAAAGATGGACCTAAATCAGCGTGAAGACCTTGCTGTGTATAGTCCCTTAGCTAGACCTACGTAGGGCCAGCAACTGCACCACTAAAGATACGATAGCAGCCACCAATATAGCGGACCAGATCATCACGCCTTGGTCGTCTCTATACTGTATATCGTGTATCAGGGGTCTGACCATAAATAAGCTGCCTAGCGTCGCGAGTAGAGTTATTCGCTTACCTGCCTTGGTACCGTAACCTAGGCCTTGATTCATTACGAGGATGACGACAGCTAGCAGCACGGCGATGATGCCGTAGCCACCCTTCCATGTGTAGAGACGCCAGCCTCCCAGGATCAGCATTAGGTAGGCATGTATGGCCGCGATGTGATGGAGTTGCATTTAGAAATCGTCTAATTCGTCATCGAGTTCTTCCTCTAACTCCTCGTCGAGCTCTGTATCAAAGTCTGTGTCAAAGGCGTCTTGATCGAGACGACTAGCCTGCCGCTCTGCCTGCTCATCTTCTACGCTGACCTCCTTAAACTTACCGCAATCTGTTAGGTCTATGAAGCCCGCTGGTGGGTCGGCGAACTTGATGGAGGAGTCGTGGTCGATACTGGTATCTTTCTCAATCTTCCTTAAGAATTTCTGTACGATGGGCCTCGCTGTCACATAACCTTGTCCCTCGTCTAGGGTCAAAAACCTGATCCACTTGTCATCGCCACCTACCCATGTACCGGCCACCAAGGTCGGGGTGATACCCATAAACCATGCATCGCCGTAGTCATTGGTCGTACCCGTCTTACCTCCATGCTGCGCCTTTATACCTAAGCCATAGCGACCGGCTGTATTGTTACGGAGCATATCTACCATGACGGCATTGTACAGCGGATTGATCGCTACCTTACGATCTGGCACACCGGTATATAGGACTCGACCGTTTTTGTCTTCGATATGAGTGACGAATATAGGCTCCGTGTAGACGCCTTTATTGGCAAAGGTCGTGTAGGCACCCGCCATCTCCATCAGCGGCAAGTTAACCGCACCTAGGGAGATCGATGGTAGATTGGGCACAGCGGGCAGGTCACCCACTACGTCTGCATCTACGTCAACCCCCACATTGCGAAGGAGGTCACGGAGGACCTCAACCGTACCCATTTCCTTGATGAGGCGGACTGTGATACTGTTCTTACTGTAGAGAAGGCCGTGATAAAGGTTGTAGCTATTATTGGTAAATTCTCCGTTGGCATTAGCTGGCGACCACTCGTCTATTAAGTCAAAATTGGCGTCACCAGGCACAATAGAATACTGTATATCGTCAAAGGACTGGCAGGGGCTGATACCCTGCAAGGAGATCGCCGTCGCATAGACGAAGGGCTTGATCGTACTACCTACCTGCCTACGACTGTTGACGTGGTCATACTTGAAGTACTTGTGATCTATACCGCCTACCCATGCCTTGATATAACCCGTCGATGGGTCTACAGCTAGGAGTCCGGTCTGTAAGTGCATATTGTGGTACCGCACACTATCTAGCGGCGTCATCACTGTATCTCGCTCTCCCATCTTATGATCGAAGACCTTCATACTGACCTCTGTATTGAAGGCTTTATCGTAATAGTCTTGTAGATTGAGCCACTCCTTCTGTAGTTCAGTCCACTTTTCGCTCTTGAGGAGTTTTTGGTAGCGCTTGGCATACCGATCATCTATATTGCCCGCCTCTACCTCTGCACTCATCGTCGACTCACCTACGGCGATCTGTTGCAAGACTTCTATAGATGCATCGTTAAATGGCATCTCAGGATAAGACTCTCTGAGCTCCGCAATGACAGGTGCTATCGTCTTGTCACGCTTAGACAGATAGCGATCAGAGGACCGTACTCGCTGCATGAGGACGTCCTTCCTTATCGCCTTCTGAAAATCATCTGCATCGTACGTCCAAGGGTCCTTACGATTCCATACCCGCCAAAAACGTTCTTGGTTCCACTGCATGTGCTCTTTGACGGCTGCCTCGGCATGTGCCTGGTAACGCAGGTCTATCGTCGTGTAGATCTTGAGGCCATCCGTATAGATGTTATAGTCTGACCCGTCGTTTTTCTTAATGTCGTTGGTAGCAAAAAGATTGCGCAGCCACTTGGTCAATTCTGCCCGGAAGTAAGGCGCTGGCCCTTCTGAGAACTGCTTACGCTTAAAGTCGCTCATGTCAATAGGCAGCACGGTCAGAGAATCGTATACTTCACGATCTAAGTGGTCCGCCTTACGCATCTGATTGAGGACGGTATTGCGTCGATCAAAGCTCTTCTTAGGAAAACGGATAGGATTGTAAAGGCTGGGATTCTTAAGCATTCCTACGAGGGTAGCTGCTTCTGAGACGTTGAGGTCTCGCTGATCTTTGCCAAAATACGTCTCTGCTGCGGCGTGTATACCGTGGGCACCATTGATAAACTCAAACTTGTTGAGGTACATCGCTATAATCTCCTCCTTGGTATACGACTTCTCTAGTCTGGCCGCTGTGATCCATTCTTTGAGCTTAACACCCACAAGCTTAAATGTTCGCGATATGCTATTCATGCCCCTAAGGTTGGGCCTGTCGAATAGTAGTTTAGCAAGTTGCTGGGTGATAGTAGATCCACCGCCGCTATTCTCTTGCTGGAGTATCACACTCTTGACTCCTACCCTAGCTAGGGCTCGTATATCTATACCTGTATGTCGGTAAAAGCGTTCGTCCTCTGTGGAGAGCAGGGCTGCAAGGACATTGGGCGACAGCTCATCATAGGAAATGGCCTCCCGATTCTCGACGTAGTACTTACCGATCGACTCTCCATTGGCATCATAGACGACACTGGCGAGATCGTATTTAGGGTTTTCGAGATCTTCGAAGGAGGGTAGATCACTCGCAGAGAGTGCCGAGAATAGTAAAAATAAACCTACAATGGTAACAATAAGGCCTACCCACAACAGACGTACCAACCATCTGCCCCATCTAGGAGTGGACGATTGCGGATCATTATCATTGCCTTGCATAGTAGAAGGAAAGGGCAGTTGCCGCCGCGGCTACATCCAGTCTAGCGCCTTTACCAGAGCGGTACCCAAAAATGGAAGCATTACCCAAAACCATTCAGGTAGGAAGATGAGGAAGAGGATGGTACCCACTAGAGAGATAAGTGTATACAACCACCAGATTTTAGTATTTGCTGCTTGTGTGCTCATACGATCTATAACAGATTAATTTAAGGTAGGTCAAAAGTACTCATATTATCTCAGCCCATTGCCAAGTAACACAGGGCAAGAACACCAAGTGACAGATGAGTGACGGTCATGGTATGTGTAGGGCCACATTCCTCTCACTATCACACCACTACCGTACTGCGATATTACCTACGAATATGCCAGATACATCACGATGATCAAGCCAATGGTGATCCCGATCGACCACAGCACGAAACTCTTTAATTGTGCCTTCTGAGCAGCTGTACGTTTTGCCTTCTTAGCTTTCTTTGCCATAATATTTTGTATGTGATACAAGGGTAAATCTACAACACAGGTATCGTATCTAGCAATACCAGCTCAAATAATTCGTCGAGGCGACATATCAAACCTACCATATTAAGCACCATACTTCGCTCGACTCCAGCCTGTCTGCATGTCTAGCAAGGCCTCTTGCGTCCAGCTTACCGCCTCCTTGTATAAATAGGCGTCATCCGTGCTTGCTAAGGGCGGTCCTATTCGCATTTTTGCGTAGGTCCTAAACTTGCCAAACTGCCGAAAATACTGCTGCATCAAACCACCCGTCACCCACAGGTCACGAGTATCGCGATACTCGATGGCAACCGGAATAATGGTAATATTATTTTGAGCAGCTGTCTTAAAAGGACCACGCTTATACTCAAGGATCGTCTGCTTATTGCTCACAGTACCCTCCGGATAGACGAGTATATTGCGACCTGCGGCTATCGCATCGATCATCGCTTGTCTAGTGGCCAGTCGACTATCTCTATTGTGACGATCCACCCAGATGATACCCGTCGTCTCGGCTCCCTTGTTGATCAGGGGATAGCTAGCGATCTCTGCCTTGGCGATGATGTAGGCGTCTATGGCCATGCTATTGACTACAGGGTCAGAAAATGATCGATGATTGCAGACATAGATCGCAGGTCCATCCGCCATACTGCCCTCTACGATCGTACGCAGACCTAGGCCTGGCTTGCCAAACCAGCGGATCCAACGTCGCCTCAGCCTAAAACTCGATCGGTCCGTATGCGGCAGTACCACCCTTGTCAACAGGTAAAGACCAAGCATGATCGCCATACTTACTACAATGACTAGTAGTCTTATAATCGCTAGTACTTTACCCATCCTACCCTTTTTGATCAGCACTAAAGTAATTGATCTCGTCGTACCAGTCTAAGTGTGGGTGGGCTGCAGCCAGCGCCTCTACCTTTGCCAGCATAGAGGCCTTAAAGTCTTGGTGCTGTTGACTACCTTCCCATCGAGGTCTGTGGCGCATCGCTTGACGAATCTTAGTGGCCTGTGCTATGATTGCCTTGCTGTCGTCTGTCATTACTGCCTCTACGAGCTGAGACCATACATACCCGACCGCCATAGCTGTTGGATGCACTAGGTCCTCTCCGAAATATCGATAATCTCGTAAGTCATCGATGACGAGCTCATAGGCTGGGAAGTAGTGGACCTGACTATGGTCACTCACCACTTGGTGAACGGCCTCTATCAGTCTGGCCTTGCTCCTATTGTTATCGACGAGGCCGTCACGTACATGTCGTACAGGGCTCACCGTCAGTAGGACTTGGCAGCTATCAGGCAGCAAATCCACCAGCCGCTGAATGACTTTCACACATTCTGTAACACCCAGTAAGCGCTTAGTAAATAGCGAACTGGGCTGCTTATGACAGTTGGCCACTACCCGCTCCCCGATGGTATATACCCATGCTGTGCCTAGTGTTACGATGCACCAGTCTGCTGTTTTCAGTCGATCTGCATATGATCGACTTATGGCACGATACTCAGACAACCACTTTGCCATGTCTATGGCGGTTACGTCCGAGTGATAGTCGTAGTGGTAGTAGGCATCATCTAGACCTTTGACGAACAGTGCCTCATCTGGCAGAGCATCACTCAAAGCAAGACGACACTGCTCTACGAGGCTCACGGGGTTATAGGTGATGCCAAATGGATTGACCCTGACATCAAATTTATGCGCTGCTAACTGCTCCCCTACATTTTGTGCAAAACAGGACCCTAGCGCCACGATCCTGTGACGGTGATCCATACTTACGGGTAGCGTGGGGACATTGCAGGTGGTCTTAAATTTCATGATCCCGATTACTTACTTAGCAGCCAGTCCCTTGCATTGACAAAGGCCTGTAACCAAGGGCTGACCTCATCCACTCGGTCTGCTGGGTAGTATGCCCAGTTCCACGGATAGGTAGATCGCTCTAGGTGGGGCATCGTAGCTAGGTGTCGTCCGTCAGCACTACACAGCATCGCCGCATTGTAGTCGCTGCCATTGGGGTTAGCCGGATAGGTCTCATAACCGTAAGTGGCGGCGATATTGTAGTCTGATGCTGGCATAGGCAGGTCAAACCGCCCCTCGCCATGGCTGATCCACACGCCTAGGGTCGTACCCGCAAGGCCCCGGAGCATGACACTGTTGGAGTCTTGAATCTGCACCGAAGTAAACTGGCACTCGTGCTTGCCCGATAGGTTGTGGCGCATCTTACTGAGGTGGTCATGCTCAGGATTGATGAGGTCTAGCTCTAGGAATAGCTGGCAACCATTGCATATGCCCACAGACAGGGTATCGGGTCTAGCGAAGAAATCTTTCAGCGCCTTATTGGCCCGTTCGTTATAGAGGAATGAGCCCGCCCAACCCTTGGCCGAGCCTAGGACATCACTGTTACTAAAGCCGCCGACAGCCCCTAAAAATTGTATGTCTTGCAGGGCCTCTCGCCCACTGATGAGGTCTGTCATATGGACATCGACGACGTCAAAGCCTGCACGGTATAGAGCATTGGCCAGCTCTCGCTCA
Source organism: uncultured Saprospiraceae bacterium (assembly GCA_964389475.1). GTDB lineage: Bacteria > Bacteroidota > Bacteroidia > Chitinophagales > Saprospiraceae > CAYMFD01. Next base: position 5,206 of record CAYMFD010000005.1, on the reverse strand, counting down.
GAGTTGCTACCCTTCTCACGGATGACAGCGGCACGTGGCCTATCACCTGGTCGCGCTGGCAACTTACCATCGAAGTGTGCTGGGAAGTTGTAGTCGAGTGGCTGGGCCTTGTAGTTATCATAGCGTTGGACTGCTAGCCCGTCGGCTGTTTGCTGATCATCCATCAAGAAGGAAGTCTCATACCACACGTCTCGTGCTGTAGCTATGTCTATCACGATAGGATCACCACCTGTATCTATGCGGAGCTCTTGACCTGGCATTACTGTCGCTACCTTGAGGTAGTCTACGCCGGCAGCAGCCAAGTAGTCCTCTACCTGGCGATCGTCTTGCGCTTGTAGGACGATGCCTGGATTCTCTGCGAATAGGGCTTGCATAAGCCCGTATTGCTGTACTAGCGTGGCGGCATGCACGAGTAGTCCCGTCTGCCTCTCTGCGAAGCACATTTCTAGCAGGGCAGTCACCATACCTCCAGCACTGATATCGTGGCCTGCAGCGATAAGGCCGTCATCAATCATCCGCTGGACGGTGTTGAAGGTCAGTGCAAAATAGTCTGCATCGGCAACTGTAGGTGCCTGTGTACCTACCTTATTGTGCACCTGCGCATAGCTACTCCCGCCTAGTAGGAGGTCTGTCCGACTCATATCGACATAGTAGAGCGACCCTGCTGCTGGCTGCACTACGGGCTCTATAATCTTACGTATATCGCTGACGCCACCCACTGCCGATACGACGACGGTACCTGGCGCGAGTACGGTCTCATCTTTATACTTCTGTGCCATCGACAGCGAGTCTTTACCCGTGGGTACATTGATACCGAGGGCTATGGCAAAGTCCGAGATCGCCTGGCAGGCGCTATATAGTCGGGCATCTTCGCCTTCATTCTTACACGGCCACATCCAGTTAGCGGAGAGGCTGATCGATCGTAGGTGGTCGGATAGCGGAGCCCATATGATATTGGTCAGCGCCTCTGCGATCGCCAGTTTGGCACCTGCTGCGGGATCGATTAAGCCGGCTATCGGGGCATGGCCCATCGAGGTGGCTACTCCTTTGTGGGTACTATAGTCGATGGCACTGACACCACAGTCGGCGAGCGGCAATTGTAGTGGGCCTACGCATTGCTGCAGGGCCACCTTACCACCTACACAACGGTCTACCTTGTTGGTCAGCCAGTCTTTGCACGCGACGGCCTCTAGGCGTAGTACATCGTCAAGTATCTCTTTAAAAGACCTGGTGGGCTCTCCTATGGCTTCGAACGTAGGGGCCACTGTCTTGTCATCTAGTATCGTCTTGGGGCTAGACCCAAACATATCACTCAGGGCGAGGTCCATCGGCTTACGGCCATCCTCACTGTGTACGAATGTAAATCGATGGTCGCCCGTCACCTTACCGACGACATAGATAGGCGCCAGCTCTCTCTCGGCAATACGCTGCAGCAGTGGCACATCGGCCTGCTTGATGACGAGGCCCATCCGCTCCTGCGACTCATTGCCTATGAGTTCTTTGTCGCTGAGGGTAGGATCGCCGACGGGTAGTTTGTCGAGGTATATCACGCCGCCTGTATCCTCTACTAACTCTGACAGACAGTTGAGGTGACCACCAGCGCCGTGGTCGTGGATCGACACGATAGGATTGTCTGTGCTCTCTATAAGGCCGCGGATAGCATTGGCTACTCGCTTTTGCATCTCAGGATTGGATCGCTGGACGGCATTGAGCTCTATGCCAGAGGCCATGGCCCCTGTGTCGGCACTAGATACGGCAGCACCACCCATACCGATGCGGTAGTTATCACCACCTAGAATGACGATGGCATCGCCGGGCTGCGGCTCCTGCTTTTGCGCTTGCGACTCCAGGCCGTAGCCGATACCTCCTGCTTGCATGATGACCTTGTCGTAGGCCGTTTTTTTGCCATTTTCTTCGTGCTCGAAAGTCAGCAGCGACCCGTTAATCAGTGGCTGGCCAAATTTATTGCCAAAGTCACTGGCACCGTTGCTTGCCTTGATCAGTATGTCTAACGGTGTTCGGTAGAGCCACGGTCTAGCTGCTACCTTATCCTCCCACTGCCTATTGGCCGCAACACGGCTGTAGCTAGTCATGTATAGGGCTGTACCGGCTAGTGGCAGACTACCCTGCCCACCAGCTAGGCGATCCCTAATCTCTCCACCCGATCCCGTCGCAGCACCATTAAATGGCTCTACCGTGGTAGGAAAATTATGCGTCTCCGCCTTCATGGATAGGACGACGTCTGTCTCCTTGGTCTCATAGACCGATGGCTGGTCTGCGCTAGCGGGAGCAAACTGCTCTACCCTGTCGCCAGCTATAAAGGCGACGTTGTCCTTGTAAGCACTCACGATGTGGTTAGGATGAGTCTTAGACGTCTTTTTTATCATACTAAAAAGACTCTCGGCCTGCTCCACGCCATCAATTATAAAGGTGCCATTGAAGATCTTGTGCCTGCAGTGCTCGCTATTGACCTGGCTAAAGCCAAAGACCTCACTATCCGTCAGTGGTCTGCCGATCCGATCACTCAAGACTTGCAGGTAGGTCACCTCCTCTTGGCTCAAGGCAAGACCCTCCGATTGATTATACGCCGAGATATCACCAATAGGCTGTATCGCTACGGGCTGCACATCTATATCAAACAGAACCTGCCCTAGCGTCTCATACTGTTGATGTAGCATGGGATCAAATGCCTCAAATGCATCTAGCCGATAGTACTGCTCGATCCTCGTGATGCCACTTATACCCATGTTCTGCGTAATCTCCACAGCATTTGTCGACCAAGGCGTAATCATTGTCGCTCTAGGGCCCACGTAGTCACCTACAAGATCGGTAGCCGTCTGAGCCGCTGCTCCAGCGAACAACCACGTCAACTTGTCTATGTCTTCGGTGGCTAATTTGTGATCGGTCGCTACTGCATAAACAAGGTCAGAAACTGCAAAAAATGTAATCATAAGTAGAGGGCTAGCTGATTAGCATGCAAAGATAGACTTGCATAGAATACAGAGGTCTTGTGTGCAGTTATTAATTCTGCATAGTCTCAAGCTAATCTGCCTACTTGCCTTGCAAGGGCTGCCTACGATATTGGTACTGGGCTAGTTAATAGCGTGACAAACATCTCACCTACCTAATCATCACTTTTTCAGTAGCCACAAGGCGACCTTGCTGCCACAGCAGTAGGGCATAAACCCCACTCGACAGGTGCCCTACATCATAGGCAGCGGCATTGCTATAACGTATACTGCCTAGCGTAGTGATGCTACCCATCATGTCGACGATCTGCAGCTTGACAGGGTCTGATGGTGCATCATCTAGGGCTACGAAGAGGTAGTCATCCGCAGGATTGGGGTATACCTGGACTCGCATTGATGGCACCTCCTCTGTGCTTGTGAGCTCGGGCACCCCGATAGCTAATGTCTTGCAGGTCTGGTCTACCCCATTGGCATTACGGACCGTAAGGCATACGTCGTAGTAGCCCGGCGCTGTATAGGTGTGCTCATAGGGGTGCTGGAGGTCGTATGTCGTACCATCACCCATGTCCCACTCCCATACCTCAGGATAGTACCAGCTGATATCGACAAAGGTCACCTGCAGCGAGTCATCGGGATTGCGATCAGCCCGTAGGCGAGCGAGAGGTACATTATCGATGCCCAGCGTATCACATAGCGATCCGTCCATAGGCCCCATGCGGTAGTGGGGCATATTGGGGGCTGATGTGAAGTTGTTCGTCGGGATCGGGGTCGACTCCTGTACCCACTGAGACTCGGGACCCCAGCGATCAGGATACTCTATGGTATGGAGGACTCGCGAGTTAGCTTGTGGGATACAGTAGATGCGGCCATCAGGGGCATTGAGCATGTAGCCCATCCGTAGGGCCGGATCAAAGTCAGTATCTCTTAGAGCGGCTATCGTCTTGCTAGCCTTGACATCATCCGCTAGGAGGTCGTACTGTACAAGGGTGTCTTGATTATTGACATAGAGGATGGTTCCGTCAGGTGAGAAGACACCGCCATTGCCACTCCTGATCTGCTGCATGGTGTCCACAAAAACTGACTCGAATATACCGCTGCAACGATCAAAAGAAAGCAGCTCGTAACTTCGATGAAAAGTCCACGAGGATGGGCTACCACATTGTGATTCTTTAGAGATCAGCGCATGTTCGCCGCTCGGAGAAACAGAAATGAGGTTAATTCCAGCTGAACAACTTTGATGCAAGACTGTGTGCGACTGCTTAACAACTGCTTGCTCAGTAATCAAGTAGAGTAGTAGGGTATCATCATTCGGAGTGAAATGAGTCATCCAATAGTCACGACCATTTGCGTGAGCAACGAGGCCCATTCCCGTAATACCAAAGTCCCCTTCCACAACAACACTATCAACGAATACCGCCAAACCCCGATCATCCTCTAAGTAATCGACGCGTGTCATACCAATTTCTGGTCTAATTGCAGTGGTACCACCAAAACCCATCCCATTGTATGCTATGTCGTAGTAGCAGTCAATGTAGCGATCGTCAGGACCTGAATGTCTGCAAGAGATGCTTTGTTCGGCTCTAAAACCTGTCACCCAATCACTGCCATCTGGCAGATAGTCATCAATCACAAATCGCTGATAGTAATCACTATACGAGATGACTTCTGCACCGGGTATCAACTCCTGGTAACCATTGGTCATCTGCATACCATTGGTATAGAGTCTGAGATTACCGTCTCTGTCACATATCGTCGCATTAGTGCCGCCTGTATCCATAGTAGCCGTCGTATCATAGTAGATACGGACAGGATCGTAGTTAAAGTCCAGTACGGACTGGCCCCATGTCTGATCGTTAATTATAACATTCTGAGAACTCGATCCCAGTATCCAAACATGATCGTACTTCTGAGCAGAGAGGTCAAAAGAGCATAATACCGTCAGAAAAAGCAAGCACGCTAGTCTCATATCTTCTTGAAGATTTGCGAGACTATACGATTATCGATAGTCACAGAGACGGTATACCATCCTGTATCAAGACTAGCAAGATCTATTTGTTGTCGTCCTGAGCCACTACCACTCGGTCTTACTTTAAAACATGCTATAGTCATAGTTAATCTGTGAAATCTTCCTCAAACTACAGACTTTCAGACCAATAAGCAAATCTACAACTAGCTACCACGATCCTCAAAAAAGTCGATTTACCAGCTTGTTTAGTAACTATCAAGCTCTACAACTC
>CAYMFD010000004.1:65681-68793 GCA_964389475.1 uncultured Saprospiraceae bacterium | reverse complement strand
CCTAATTCATAGAGTAGACCTTCTCCCCATTATAATCAAGATTACCATTGTAGGGTCCAGGGACTGGATGGTATTGTAAAATTTCTTCTCCGATCTGTTCGCTCTGGCAGTATCCATTGACAGTCATGGACTTAAGGGCATGCAGAAATCCGTGGAGGTGGTAATTGTCAAGTTCACCAGCTGACACCTGGTCCTCTTGCTTTCTACATAGAGCTAGCATCTTTTGGTACTGCGTCGCATCAGCACTAGCTCCCATTAAGCCCTCGAGGTAGTTCGCGATCTGCCCATCGTCTAGTTTGTCTAGCGCAGAACCCGTGACAGTCTCAATGTGGGTTTTACATAGCGTCATCCCTTTGGTAAATTTAGCGCGGGCCTTTTCGTCGTAGACATTGCCCACCAGACTGTTGATGTAGTCTAGCACGCCTACCTCACTGGCGGATGGTATATCGGTAGCGGGTAGTATGGCATCGGCTAGCTGTCGGACCATCTGCTGACCAGTTGCGTCACCGTATATGCCATAGTCAACCATCTCGCCTACCTCTCCCTTACACCCTTGTAGAAACAGCGTAAAGGCACCTGCGGACATGGTTACTCCCATGCCTAGGCTTATTGTCTTGAGTGCATTTCTTCTTTGCATGATATCTACGTTTAGAGGTTGCCTTTTTTGAGTTCTTTGACGGCGTAGTCTGCAGCTCTCGCTGTGAGTGCCATATAGGTCAGTGATGGATTTTGGCAGCCTGCACTGGTCATGCAAGCCCCATCTGTGACGAATACATTGGGCACACTGTGTATCTGGTTCCATCGGTTGAGGACAGACGTTTTAGGGTCGCGACCCATACGGGCGGTACCCATCTCGTGTATACCTAGACCTATGCCGTAGGGATCTTCTGATACGCCTACATCTTTAAAGCCTGCGGCTTCTAGCATTTCTGCACCGGTGATAGCCATATCCTTACGCATGTTCATTTCATTCTCTCGGAGTGTGGTAGAGAAGGTGATCGTAGGCTGACCCCAAGCATCAACTTTGTCATTGTTGATTTCCATCATATTATCGTGGTAGGGTAGTATCTCGCCGAATGCATTCATGCCAGCTCTCCAAGTACCAGGGTATTGCATATCCTCTTTGAGAGCTGCACCGATTTTCATCTCGGCGATCTGAGCCTGCCAGTTTTCTCGTGAGGCACTGCCTTGGAAACCATATCCGCGGATGAAGTCCTTCATTTTGGTAGATGCTCCGAGGTTTCTAAATCGAGGGATGTAAAAACCATTCGCCCGCCTGCCCATGTAGTATTTGTCTTTGTGACCGTCCCATCTACCATAGGATACTACTCTAAAGTGGTGGTCCATGATATTGTGGCCTAGCTCACCAGAGTCGTTACCCATGCCATTAGGAAATCTATCAGACTTGCTCTGCATGAGTATCGCTGTACTGGCTATAGCCGATGCATTGAGGAATACGATCTTGCTAGTATATTCGTAGGTCTCCTTGGTCAAGCGGTCTACCACCTTGACGCCGGTTGCCCTACCTGTATCGCTGTCATAGAGTACCTCTGTGACGATAGAATCTGGTCGTAAGGTCATGTTGCCCGTTGCCTCTGCGGCGGGTAGGGTAGAGGATAGACTGCTGAAGTAGGCACCCAGCGGGCAGCCACGCATACACCTATTACGTGATAGGCACTGGTTACGATTTTTGAATTGGTCGCCAGTAGCTGTAAGGTGGGCGGTACGTCCTATGGTCAACGTCCTTTCTGGAAAAGTCTCTTTGATACTAGTGCGGAGCTCTTTTTCTACCACGTTTAATTCCATGGGCGGCAGAAAGTCTCCATCGGGTAGATGAGGCAGCCCTTCTTTCTGACCACTGATACCCGCAAATCGCTCTACATAGCTGTACCACTTGTCTACATCCTTGTAGCGGATAGGCCAGTCCACACCGACGCCGTCTTTTGAGTTTGCCTCGAAGTCTAGATCCGATAGGCGGTAACTCTGACGACCCCACACAATAGATCGGCCGCCTACCTGGTAACCGCGTATCCAGTCAAATCTAGTATTGGGCTTTTCATCGTACGGATGCTCCGTATCCTTGACGAACCATTTCACATGGCTAGGTCTTGTCGTATAGCCCGTGCGATTTTGCTTAGGGTAGTCCTTGAGCATCTCCTGGGATGGCTTATCGTTATTTGGTAGATCCCAAGGGTCTAGATTAGCGGTATCGTAGTCCTCGATATGCTTGACATTGCGACCTCGATCTAGGACCAAGACTTTAAGGCCTTTTTCAGTTAGTTCTTTGGCAGCCCAGCCGCCGCTTATGCCCGTACCTACTACGATTGCGTCATAGTTAGAGGGACTGTTTTCGTCAAATAATGGCATCAAATGTTTTTTTGACAAGAATTTTAAGTTGCCTAAAAGTATGTAAAGCAAGCTTAATAGCCAATTGTATTTGGGTCTAGTGGTAGGTCAATGTCAATTTGAAGCCTCGTACTTCTCATAGTCAAATCGATGCTATAGATGACTATCGATGGAGTCACCTTAATGGATATACTTGTCGTAAACCATATTCTATTTGTTTGAACCGCCTAGTGGTACTATTGCTAGCCCAGCCTATCAAGGTAGGAAAGTTCTTTACAATATAGAGTGAATGCTTGACCGTATATAACTTACGTTAATCTGCCATCCTATTTGCTTGACTACGATTAGGAGCATTGCTACTGGATATCAAAATATGCAGTAACCGTATCGCGTATTTCAATACCGTCGTCGGTACGGCAGTAGAGATAAAAGTTGTGGGGGCCTACTTCAAATTTTGACTTCTCCATAAAATCATCGTCTAAAAGAATCTGAAAATCACTTTCAAAGAAAGTAGATGTTAGTATGGTATCTAGTTCCAAGATATTGTAGCCAGGCGCAAGAGGTGCATTTTCAAAATCGAAAGTCTGATCCATAGTAATCGAAAGTGTTGTTTTGTCCATACTATTGACGAAACCTGGGTCGCAACTCACAGCGTATGCTGAGGTATAAGGTGAAAACGCTGGATAATTTTGCGCTATTTCAACAGCAAAGTCTGCGTAAAGGACAACTCTTGATCTTAGGGTGTCGCCACCATTGTCTGGATCGT
>CAYMFD010000004.1:57318-65581 GCA_964389475.1 uncultured Saprospiraceae bacterium | reverse complement strand
TGGAAGTACAAACCTCTAGTGATTTCGATAGTGTTTTTGATAGCTACCCTGACCATATTATGCCGCGTATGAGGCAACTTCGGGGATTAGTATATGATGTAGTTGCTGATTTAACATATGATGGTGTTGTGCAAGAGACGTTAAAGTGGGGCGAACCCAGTTTCGTCACCAAGCACTGAAGTACACTGAGGATGGACTAGAAGTCTAAAGCCCCCGATCACTGTGCCTTATATTTTAAATGTACCAGCCTGCTAGTGAGTACGTTTAAAGATGTATTTGGTGCTGACTTAAATTACGAGGGCAGTCGAGCTATCACACTAGCACTTACGGCTACACCCCAGAGGTTACCCTTCGCGAGTGTATCGGCTGCACTACGGTATCACAAGATCAAGAAAACACCATTTCTAGGCCTTGTCTAGACCTGGCATTGCGTTTTTCGCATCATGAATGACTAGTCTAATGTTGTCATAGGTGGGTATGGTTTCTTTTTCCCACTTACTTAGCGTCATCCACCGTGCTTCGACGATATCTTCTTCGGTTTGAGCTTCTAGGTCTTGGTGTGGTCCAGTCATCAGGTACCAGTAGGATTTTTTGACAAAACGCTTGCCACTTCTACCTCTATATAGGTGCTTAGTAGTTACCAGCTTGTCTTTTATCTGTAGGCCGCTGGCTCCAGTCTCCTCCATTACTTCTCGGATGGCTGTTTGTCGCTTGGTCTCGCCTTTCTCCATTTTACCTTTTGGTAGATCCCAGTGTCCGCGACGGTGTATAAATAGGATTTCGTTGTTGGGGTTAACGACTAGACCGCCTGCCGCCTTGACTGTTGGGCAGATTTTATCCCAGTCTTTTAGTAGCTTTTCTAGATTTTCGCTGTGTACCACTACGTGAGTCCACCTGGGGCTTTTCTCCATCATGTCGATATAGTTGAGCAGGTATCGACGATGACCAGGGTACCTTACCACCATCACTTGGTCACTTTTGGCATAGAGCTTATCTGCAGATTTGGTACTGCAGAGTATAAGCCGTGTGCCGTTTACGTAGATTTTGTACATTAGCAGCCCTTGATAATTTAGGTGGTAAAATTACAACCTTACTCACTAAGTATAACTCATGTCTGTAGCTGATCAAGTTGCCCAGCATCTGTTGGATATTAAAGCGGTAAAACTCCAACCTAGCGACCCCTTTACCTGGGCGAGTGGTATGCGGTCGCCTATCTATTGTGATAATAGGATGACGCTAACTTATCCAGCTGTACGTACATCGATCAAAAAGGCCTTCGCTGATCTAGCTGGCCAGTTTGGCGATGTCGACATGATAGCTGGCGTTGCTACAGCTGGGGTAGCCCACGGAGCTCTACTAGCGGATACGCTAGACCTACCATATATATATGTTCGTGGCAAGGCCAAGGGGCATGGTCGCCAAAACCTAATCGAAGGAGAGGTGAGGCCAGGCGCTAGAGTCCTAGTCGTGGAGGACCTGATAAGTACTGGTGGTAGTAGTATAGCGGCTGTACAGGCATTGCGTGATGCAGGTATGATCGTCGTAGGCGTGATCGCCATATTTAATTATGGTTTTGACAAAGCCGTAGACAATTTTAAAAATGCGGACTGTACATTCGCAACCTTATGCGATTATCAGGCACTACTGACTGTTGCTGAGGAGATGGACTACATTTCCAAAGAAGAAAAATCGCAACTTAAAGTGTGGAGTAGTAACCCGCAAAACTGGTCAGATGAGCAGACCAACAAATAGTGAAAAAGAGAAACAACCATATGTCGATTATCAATAAGAAGTCAACGGACTTTCTACGTAAGTATCTGAGTACGGCTGCCCCTACTGGTTTCGAAGCCGAGGGCCAAAAGATGTGGCTCGATTACATCAAACCTTATATCGATGAGTACCATCTAGATAATTATGGCACCCTTTACGGCGTCATCAATCCTGGTAAGGACTATCGAGTGGTTATAGAGGGCCACGCCGACGAGATCGCTTGGTACGTAAATTATATCAGCGATGATGGCTTTATCAGTGTTGCTCGCAATGGCGGTAGTGACCATATCATAGCACCTTCCAAGCGGGTTAATATTCACACCAAGGATGGTGTTGTGAGAGGCGTCTTTGGCTGGCCAGCTATCCACACACGTCGTGGTGATAAGGCCAAACTAAGCCCCAAAATGGAGAACATCTTCGTCGACGTAGGTGCAAAAGATAAGGATGAGGTGCTGGCGATGGGTATACACCCAGGAACGGTAATGACCTTTGACGACGAACTCGAGATCCTTAACGATACCTACTACTGCGGTCGAGCCCTTGACAATCGTGCTGGTGGCTTCTGCATCGCCGAGGTGGCGAGGTTGATCCACGAGAATAAAGATGAGCTGCCCTTTACCCTCTACGTCGTCAACGCTGTGCAAGAGGAGATCGGCCTACGTGGTGCAGAGATGATTGCCGATACGATCAAACCACACGTAGCGATTATCACAGATGTGTGTCATGACACTAGGACGCCGATGATCGATAAGAAGGTCCAGGGAGATATCAAGGCAGGTAGTGGGCCGTCACTCACGGTAGCACCAGCTGTGCATAATAAGCTGCTCGACCTCATCGTCGAGACGGCGGAGGCTCAGGAGATACCTTTTCAGTGGTCTGCCTCTAGTCGCAGTACAGGTACAGATACAGATGCCTTCGCTTACAGTAATGGTGGTGTACCATCAGCTCTCATATCACTACCACTTAGATACATGCATACGACGGTAGAGATGGCTCATAAGGATGATGTCGAACATGTCATCAAACTGATCTACCAGACGCTACTTAAGATTGAGGATGGTCACGACTTTAAGTACTTCTAGAGACTGGCTGTATCGCCTAGGGTGCAGTATGAGGGCGAGCACATCACTTGCCGTACCCACCTACATTATGCATGTGATACTACCGCTGCTGGTATGTGGGTATATCTATGCGTTTTGTAGACCAGATGGTATGGGTCTGCAAGTGGTACTCTCTTGGGTAGTAGGCGCAGATCAGCTACAGTCGGCTAAGGCGGTTTACAATTTGTCAGCCTATGTTGATACATGGGTGACTTACTCTATGCCGGCGATGCTCTGGACATTTAGCATAGCCCTACTAGCGATACTGTTTGATATAGATAAGCGACGTAGACACTACCTGGTCGCTTTTTTGCCGCTAGCATTGACGTGGGGTCTAGAGGCATTGCAGTACGTCGGCCTGACGGACGGCACCTTCGACGTAGGTGATATCATTGCTGGACTGCTCGGTTACCTAGCAGCCATCCTCTACATCCGCAGCCACCACCTGGTAGTAATTAATCTATCTGATCTTAAGGTCCGGCGCCTCCTATTTGCCTGCCTTTTCGCCTGCGTATCTGTGGGGGACGTCTGGGTTGCTTAAGCGCTAAGCAACCTCATCTTTACGAAATCAACTATATTCACAATCTATCTAGTTGATTGCCTGCCGTATGATCAAGACAACCGTACTACTCCTTATCAATATAGCCCTGTGGTTACTGCTGTCTGGCCATCTGCCAGTAGGTCCAGACATGCCTGCACTAGGTGAGATACTCCATCCGTATCGAGGCCTGTGGGCCAATGGGGTCGATAAGAATCAAGATTCACCCGGTGATATTAAGATCAAGGGGCTAGAGGGTGAGGTGAAAGTGGTTTATGATGAGCGGGGAGTCCCTCACATATATGCCCAAAATACTAGAGATGCTATCTGTGCTATGGGTTATGTAGAGGCCAGAGATCGAGCTTTTCAGCTGGAGTTTACCTCGAGGGCATCTAGTGGTCGACTATCAGAGGTAGTAGGGCCAGCAACGATAGAGTTTGATCGCAGTACGCTGCGCAATGGTATGGTGCATGCAGCAGAGGCCTCTCTACAGCTAGCTCAAGACCTACCCGGCTACACCTATATAGAGGCATATACCGAGGGTATCAATGCATACATCGATCAGCTCTCCTACGCCGACCAGCCTATCGAGTGCAAGTTGCTGGGCTTTGACGTAGAGCCGTGGCAGCCTATCAAGACCCTTAACGTCACTGCATATATGAGTGACTACCTTAATCACTACTACGATGATATCGAGAATACCAATCTCGTAGCTGTCCTCGGCGAAGAGGTTTACAATGACCTTTATCCCCCGTCTAATCCTCTCATCCATCCCATCACGTATGGTCAGGAGATAGCGGCTGATGCCCTACTGGTGCCACAAGTCGGTAATGATCGAGTGCTTGACTCACTGCCAGATGCCTACTATGAAGAGCCAGAGGAGGGACTAGGTAGTAATGCCTGGGCTGTCAATGCGGCCCTTTCCGCAACGGGCAAACCACTGTATGCGACGGATCCACACCTACAGTTGTCGCTACCATCTATATGGTACGAGGTGCAGTTACATACACCTGAGTTTTCGTGTCATGGTGTGAAAGTTGTCGGTATCCCCGGTATAATGATGGGCTTTAATGAGCATATGGCATGGGGAGAGACTAATGTGGGCCACGATCAGACGGACCTATATCAGATCAAGTGGATAGACAAGGCACGTACTCGATATATGCTAGATGGCAAGGCGATGGACGCAGAGCTCAAGGTCGAGCGGATAAAAGTAAAGGGGCAGGCGGATGTCGTAGATACCATACGCTATACATACTGGGGTCCAGTCACCTACGAGAGTAATGACGGACAGCATGACCTAGCTCAGCGATGGATAGCCCATGATGGTGCTGGGCGAGATGAGATACGAGCCTTCGTCGATATGATGGCGGCTACGGGCTTTGGTGATTATATCGCAGCGAGCAATCATTATGTAGGTCCACCGCAGAACTTCAATATGGCGACACGTGATGATACGATCGCGATCCGGGTCAACGGCGACTTACCGCTACGATCCCAGGGAGATGGACTCTTCGTCGAGGCGGGTGACGATAGCCGCAATGGCTGGCAACAGCTCATACCTAGAGAGCAGAATCCACTCATCGTCAATCCGCCTAGTGGCTATGTGTCTAGCAGCAATCAGAGGTCGGCAGATGCAGCCTACCCATACTATTACCACGGTAAGTTTAGCGACTACCGCAACAGAGCCATTGATACGGTACTGGGTCAGGATAAGCAGTTTACAATTGATGATCTCAAGGCATTACATTTCGACAGTTACAGTATCGAAGCTGTAGATATCCTCCCAACCATGTTAGCGGCCATCGATACACAGTCGGCTGCCAGTGGAGAGGGTGTCTTACTTACGGAGCTTGCTGAGTGGGACTATCGCTACACGGCGCAGAGTGTTGCGGCTACGGTATTTGACGAGTGGTTGTCCGCAACCTACCGCCTTATGTGGGATGAGATGAGGGACCTACGTAAACGTATGGATATCCGCTACCCCGAGATGTATAGGACGATAGACATCCTCAAGAATAATCCCGATCACCCTTTTACAGATATACGTCAAACCTCAGCGATAGAAGATGCTACGGCTCTTATAGATACGGCTTGGAGGCAGGTTGTCAACGACTTTGCAGACAGGACGTACGATGATCTCCGCTGGGGTAAGCACCGACCTATGACCATACGTCACCTAGCCAGAGTGCCTGGGATGGCAGTGGATAGTATCATGACAGACGGGTGTACGACTTGTATCAATGCTAATGGACGTATCAAGGGCCCCTCATGGCGAATGGTCGTCGAGTTAGGAGAACAGCCACAAGGATTCGGAATATTTCCTGGTGGACAGAGCGGCAATCCGTTGAGCCCGCTATATGCAACTGGTGTGGATCGCTGGGCCAGAGGAGAGTACTACGAGCTGCCGCTATATGCCCTGCCAGCTGATGTGCCCGCCACGGCTAGCCTTACCCTTTCAAAGTAGACACAACATGAAAAATTCATTGATTTTACTGCTAGCTAGTACGATCGCTATGGCGGTTTTGCTCAACGTCTTGCCTTGGTGGAGTACCGTCGTGGTCGCATTAATTGCGGGATACGTGTCATCGCTTAGGGCTCTTCCGACCTTTGTTCTCCTGTTTTTTGCAGGCTTTGTGGCATGGGGAGGTAGCGCTATGTGGGTAGATGCCCAACATGTCAAACCAGTTGCCGACCTTCTAGCTGACATGGGGCTGGGACAGTCATTTTTCGCCTATCTAGCAACTGCGGTGGTAGGAGGTCTTGCCGCTGGATTTGCCGCTGCGCTATCTCATTCGATTACTAATACTAATCAGACGCTTACGTAGTGTCGACTCAGTAAGCTATCTTTAGTACCAGCAAATACCCATACATGAGATCCGAGAGAGACAAAGCCATTAAAGATGCCAGAAAGCGTGCTAAAGCCAAAAACAAGTGGCGATCGGAACTTATGGTGTGGATAGGCGTGTCGTTATTACTGCTGTTTATCAATGGGATGAGTGGGTCTTACCCGTGGTGGCTGTGGGCCTCCGTACCGTGGGGAGCTACCTTACTCATGCGTAGACTGGTCATGTGGTCTACATCTAGAGACGAAAAAGTAGAGGCTAAAGAGATCAAGAAGGCCCTTAAACGTCGCGGCCTTGCCGAGGAGTATGCGGACGATTTTTATGACGATGAAGAAATGGACGACGAGCTAGAGTTAGACGATATGCCAGAGCAGAAAGCAGAGGTTTTACGTCCAAAGCGCAGGTGGGACGAAAATGATTTGGTCTGATCTGTCCTGCAGCAGACACAGTAGAGGCAACCACACTTAGCCTATCAGTCGTACATATCACATGAGATTATTTACACTACTTTTTCTGACATCCGTAAGTACCATTCTTTTCAGCCAGGACTTAAATGACCTGTACGATGAGCTAGACGGCATATATCAAGAGGTGATTCTCGATGGTCAGGTGGATTATGAGGCAGCGACACGGTACCGCAGCGACTTACAGCGTATAGCAGGTGTCATGGGGCAGGGCTCAGTAAGAACGCTACAGGGCGAGCAAGAGCAGATGCTACTCATCAATGCCTACAACCTGCACACCATATTGCAAGTCTTGACATATCAGCCTATGACCACGGTCAAGCGATTTAAGGACTTTTTCAGTAATAAGCATACCGTACTCGGCCAGCAGCTCAGCCTCAATGAGATAGAGCAACTACTACTTAAGTCTGGCGATGCTCGCATACATATGGTGCTCGTATGTGGCGCTAAGAGCTGTCCACCCCTACTAGGCCGCACGTATAAGTCTGAGAGTGACGTGCAGGGAGCTACGGCATATGCCCTGTCACAGCCGCAGGTACTGGACCTAGATGATACGGACAAGACGGCGCGGATCAGCAATATTTTCAGATGGTACAAAAAAGACTTCGGTGATCCTATGGCATGGATAGGAGACCAACTGGGACGAGACCTCTCTGACTACAAGGTTTCTTACCTAGATTATGACTGGTCTCTTAATGATATCAGGAAAGATAATACGACTGCGACTAGTCCCGCTCCATCGGTATCATCTGGTCTCGGCAATACGAACCGATACTTCGCATCCCGCCTCTATGACCGTGGACAGTACGAGGTCAATGTTTTTAACAACTACTATTCTCAGGTAGATGGCCGAGATCGCTACAGTTTTTTTACCTCGACAGTGACCTATCTGATGGGTATCAATACTCGGCTCAACGTAGGTATAGACGCGAGGATTAGAGGCGTCAGTCGTGGTATCGATGACCCTAGGTTTGCGGCGCTTAATTTTGCCAATGACGGATTTACTGGTGACAACGACTATACTAGATCTGGCTTATCGGCAATAGGACCTCGTGTAAAGTATCAGCCCTGGGCCGACCTTGGTAATATTACCTTTCAGCACATCTTATTTTTTCCTACCACGAGAGATGGAGGTGGTAATAGTGAGACAGGGTTTATAGACTGGGGCTCACCTGTCTTGTGGAATGATATCTTCTACGACCAGGAGCTAACGGACAAGACGAGTTTCTTCGTCCAGGCCGGACTCTACTTTGAGAATGTCAATCGTGCTACCTTTCGGGCTGGAGAAGGCTACTGGCAGTTGAGTACACCTGTTAATCTCATATTTAACTACTTTCATGATGACAAATCTACCTTCTACGCCTTGATGGGGACCTCTCCTAGGTGGGGGTACAACGTCAGTAACGGGGGTGACGATATACAGGTCATACCGGATGACTTCAGCCAGTTTGGTGCTGGATACAAGTACTTTATCACAGACGCCATCCAGGCTGAGGTCTTGTATACTCGATTTTATAGCGTTGTGCCTGGCCGCTCTGCTAATAC
>CAYMFD010000004.1:1448-57218 GCA_964389475.1 uncultured Saprospiraceae bacterium | reverse complement strand
CTGAGGTCTTGTATACTCGATTTTATAGCGTTGTGCCTGGCCGCTCTGCTAATACTTATAACATCGGAGTTAGATACTACCACTGGTAGGCGATCGGGCTTTGAGGTTGCGGCCGATCATCGAGCAGTTTTGCCATGCGGGTACTGTGGTAGTCAGTGATACTAAGGGCTAGTCTAGCTGCCTGTAGAAAAGCTGCCTTTTTCGCCGTGCTGAGCTATCTGTCGAAGTATGGTTCTTTTTTTGGCAGTGCAAAAAATGAACTACCAGCAACGCTTAGGCCGGGTGGTCAGTGCCGAGCTTATCGGTGGAGCCATTACTTCTGAATAGCTCTAACTCAACCCACTCGCAGCCCGATGCCTTAGTAGGTGATCCACAATCACCAATGCTGCCATCGCCTCGACGATAGGCACAGCACGCGGCACTACACATGGGTCATGGCGTCCCTTGCCCTCTACGGTTACCGTATCGCCCGCCTCGTTAACACTAGACTGCGCCTGCACGATAGTAGCGACAGGCTTAAAGGCGACTCGCATATTGATATCCATACCATTGCTGATGCCACCTTGTATGCCCCCACTATGATTGGTCACTGTGACCACCTTGTCGCCATCTTGCGAGAAGGTGTCGTTGTGATCGCTACCCCTCATCGTTGCTGCCTTGAAGCCCTCTCCGTACTCAAATCCCTTGACAGCGTTGATGCTCATCATCGCCTTGCCTAGGTCGGCATGTAGTTTGTCAAAGACCGGCTCACCCAGTCCTGCTGGGCAGCCCTTGACGACACAAGTCACGACGCCACCTATAGTATCACCGTCTTTTCGTACGGCTTTGACGAGGTCGATCATGTGGGTAGCCACACTCGGTGACGGACAGCGTATGATGTTATCCTCCGTAGTCGATAGGTCGATGTCTGTAGCTTCAGATAAGTCCATGTCACCCACTGCCGATACATAGGCCTGGACAGCGATACCTTGCGCCTGCAGTATCATCTTGGCTACTGCTCCAGCAGCTACTCTGGCAGCGGTCTCTCTAGCACTAGATCGGCCTCCTCCTCGGTAGTCGCGTAGGCCGTACTTGGCCTGGTAGGTATAGTCGGCGTGGCTGGGTCTGTACTTGTCAGCTATGTGGCTGTAGTCTCGTGATCGCTGGTCTGTATTGGGTATCCATATAGCGATGGGAGTACCTGTGGTCGTTTCTTCAAATACGCCGGACTGTACTTCAAATCCCTCGTCCTCCTTGCGCTGGGTGACGATAGCGGACTGCCCAGGTTTACGTCGCTGTAGATCACGATGTATGGCCTCCTCATCAAATGCTATGCCCGCAGGGCAGCCATCGATCACGACGCCGATACCCTTGCCGTGGCTCTCTCCCCATGTGCTGATGGCGAATATCTTTCCAAACTGACTTCCCATGTATTAGTGCATTCTGTCGCCCCGAACTTCGAGGTTTTTAAGGATTTCGGCCTCGTAGGCTAGGCATTCTTCCCAGCGCTGCATGACCTTTTCTTTAGGTTGGTACTCCATGGCTAGATCTAGAAAGAGGCGGTAGTGACCGGCCTCACTGACCATGAAGCGGTGGTAAAACTCTCGAAGCTCTACTTCTGATATATGTAGCGACAGTAATCTAAATCGCTCGGCGCTTCTAGCTTCGATCATAGCACAGACGATCAGCTGGTCCATCAGTCTGTCGCCACGGTCACCTCCCTGTCGAGCAAATACCCGCAGTTTATTGACGTACTCGTCTTTGCGTTGTCGACCGAACTCTAGTCCACGCTTGTCTAGTTCTGCGATCACCTGTCTAAAATGGCCCCACTCCTCCGTCACGATCGGGGCTATCTCTCGTACCAGTCGCTTGTGATCACCGAATCGCTGTATGATCGTGATGCAGTTGGTGGCCGCTTTTTGCTCGCAGTAGGCATGGTCCGTTAATATATCCTGGAGGTCCATCTCTGCCATGTCGACCCATCGCGGATCAGTAGGTAGGTGTAGGCCTAGGGTAGTTAGCGTCTTAGGCATTTGCTTAGATTTTGGAGTATGTCGATATCGTAGACTTCATAGTTTTCAAATCCACTCGTCCATAGGATACCCACGTCATCTAGAGCTATGCGTTCTAGACGCTTGATATCGTCTTTATGGATCTTGATGATCGGTGTGTAGATTGTATGTCCGGTATACTGCTCTAGGACACCCATCTGATTGCTCACCGTTACGCCATACACATTTGAGCCGTCGACCAGCTTGAGACGTACACGTTCGTTAGCAGGTATAGCGCCGTAGTTTTTGCTGGCACTCTTACTTGCGATATCTATACGTAGGATCAAGAAGTAGTCTCTACCTATCTTGGCCATACTAGCGAGGGTTTCGATGTAGTCCCTATCTGTAAAGTGGCGGCGCAGGCGGGGATGGGTAAACCCAAATAGTCGGGCAGCTACCGTCTCCTTACGTTTGGACTTAAGGCTCTCATCGTAGTCGTCATAGACGATACTGCAGGCATCTTCGGCGAGTATGTCAAAGGGTAGACGCTTATCTAGTTTAAGCGTTTTGTCTGTCGCTACCATAGACCTAAAGCTAGACTTAATAGCCTCTCCGCTGTACTTGGCCGTTAGCTCATCTATCTCCTCGTATACCTTGGTGCGACGATCAGCATTGACCTTGGGCAGCTTACCTACGAGCTTACTGATTTGCCGTGCCTGTTTGTATTTCTGCTCATATGAGGTTGACACTTGAGTAGTATCATTCTGCGACTTAATCAGTCGTATGTATGCGGTGATTTCTCGCTTGTCAGCCTCGGTAGTAAGGTTAGCTATAGCCTTCTCTTCCTGCGGATCTAGGACGTAGACATTTTTCTCTGGTTGTTCAAAGGGAGAGTCCTCTTCATTGTAAGCCCCTGCCTCTTCTACGAGACCCTTGTAGTCATAATTCTCGTCAATTACGATAGTCTTGCCCAGCTCAGTCGTATAGTTGACCTGGCCGTAAGTGATTGATATCGTTGAGGTTAATAGCGTTATGATGAGGATGAAAAAGACCGCCTTTAAGTTATGCATAGGACCATTTATAGGCCGCAAAGATACATTGATTTGGCTTTTGGGCTTTTTGTGGTTGTTGGGTCGAACTATTGATTATGATGCTGGTTTATTTGACCGGTGTATCTTGCCTTTAAGTTGCACCTTATCTCCGTTATGCACCATCTCTTTAGTCTCAATAGATTTTTTGTCAAGTACAGGTGGCGTATGCTGTCTGGGATGGTATTCGTAGCACTCAGCAATTATGCGGGTATCCTCATTCCTCAAGAGATCAGGAAGGCCCTCAACTATGTCGTAGACCTCCTCGGTGACGGTGATGGTGACGTAAGCACTTTGTCAGATACCCTAGGTAAGGGGCTTTTGCTATTCGCTGGTACTGTGCTGGCCTTGAGCATAGGCAAGGGGATACTTATGTACTTTATGAGGCAGACGATCATTGTCAATAGCCGCCTGATCGAGTACGATATGCGCAAGGAGGTGTTCGACCACCTGTCTAGGCTAGACCTTGCTTTTTATAAAAGAAATAAGACCGGCGACATCATGTCTCGGGTGAGTGAGGATGTCAATAAGGTGCGGATGTACCTAGGACCTGCACTACTGTATGGTATCAACCTGACCTGTCTATTTGCCTTCACAATTTTTGCGATGATACAGGTCAGCCCCAAGTTGACGCTGTACACCTTAGCACCATTACCCTTTCTGTCCTTGTCGATCTACTATGTGAGTAGTCGGATCAACCTCAAGAGCGAGGAGATACAATCGCAATTGTCTAAGCTGACGAGCACCGCACAGGAGGTGTATGCTGGTATCCGCGTCGTCAAGTCATATACCAAGGAGGACCAGTTTGTTAATTATTTCGACGATCAGAGTGATATCTACAAGTCCAAGTCGCTAGAGCTGGCACGTATTAAGGCCTTCTTTCATCCACTGATGATACTGATGGTGAGCCTCAGTAGTCTGGTGGTCATCTACGTGGGAGGTATCGAGGTGACCAAGGGTACCATCAGTTATGGTAATATCGCAGAGTTTATCATCTACGTCAATATGCTGACGTGGCCCGTTACTGCCATCGGGTGGATAGCAAGCATCATACAGGAGGCTGAGGCCTCGCAGAAGAGGATCAACTACCTCTTGCAGACTGCTCCCGAGATTACTAATCCTACCTCTGATGTCTATAACGTGGAGGGTAAGATCACTTTTGAAAATGTAACCTATGTATATCCCGACACAGGGATCAAGGCCCTTGATAATGTCTCCTTTGACCTTGAGGCGGGTCAGAAGCTAGCCATCGTAGGCCGTACAGCGAGTGGTAAGAGCACCGTGGCTGACCTCATACTCCGACTATATGATGTGACGAGCGGACGTATAATGATAGATGATGTCGATGTCAAGGCGCATAATCTCGACCTCCTACGTCGTAAGATCGGCTATGTGCCGCAGGATGTCTTTTTGTTTAGTGAGAAAGTATCGACTAATATCGCCTTAGGTGCTAGAGAGTCTAGTGAGGAGGATATCAAGCGTTATGCCGACTTCGCAGCGGTGCGAGATGATATTGAGACCCTGCCAGAGCAGTTCGACACCAAGGTAGGGGAGCGAGGCGTTACATTAAGTGGTGGTCAGAAACAACGAGTCAGCATCGCTCGGGCATTTATCAAGCATCCAGACATCGTACTACTAGATGATGCACTATCAGCCGTAGATACAAAGACGGAGCAACAGATACTCGAGTACCTCAACGGGGCTCTCGCTGACAAGACCGCCATCGTGATCACGCATAGGCTCAATAGCCTGACCGACTATGATAAGATCATCGTACTCGAGGAGGGACGGATCGCTGAGGAGGGTACCCATAGGCAGTTGGTAGATCGTGGTGGTATCTACGCAGAGATGCTTAATCAGCAGCAGGTTGTGGATCTTACAGATTGATGATTTTGGCAGCTCGCTTTTTTGGCTATTTTTGTGTTGAACCACGGATCACTGATCCAATTTAAAATATTGATAGCTGTGGCGTACGGAGACAACAAACAAGAGACCGTTTACTCTGAAAAATTACGAGCGGGTA
The DNA here is from genome assembly GCA_964389475.1 of uncultured Saprospiraceae bacterium. Lineage (GTDB taxonomy): Bacteria > Bacteroidota > Bacteroidia > Chitinophagales > Saprospiraceae > CAYMFD01. The sequence goes on along the minus strand of CAYMFD010000004.1, from coordinate 52,137 downwards.
AGAGACGGACCTATTTTTTTGATGTAAGACAGACCAAGGGTGAGGACTATTATATCACATTGACCGAAAGTACCCGAAGGTATGAGGGAGACGGTTACGAGAGGCACAAGATTTTCCTCTACAAGGAGGACTTCAATCGCTTTGTCAAGAAACTCAACGAGACCGTGGACCACGTCAAAGATGAGCTCATGCCGGACTTTGACTACGACCAGTTCGAACGTAGGCAGGAGGAGTGGGAAAAAGAGAAAGCCCTAGAGCGAGAAGCAGAAAGCAATAACGAAACTGCGGAACCAGCAGAAAAGTCGACATCCGATGATGATATGGCTTGGTAGCAGGTTCGTGATAGAATAATGAAGAAAGGCGCTTGAGATAATACTCCAGCGCCTTTCTTTATTATTGCCGTTGTTAGTATCAACTACTAACTACCCTTGATCATGTAGTACAGCGTACCACACTGATCATCGGTACCCTTGCCAAATACAAAGTCTTTGCTCTTACGTATAGCTAGCGAGATCAGTGACTTTTTGTCGAGAGTCGATGCCTTCTGATTGTAGTTGGCAGAAGTGACAATACCTTTCTTACTGACACATACGTCGATGGCTACGACACCATCTGACTCCGATAGTATCAGGATGTTTGGTTGGTCCTCTAGATCGCGATTACCCAGTCCCTGACCCTGTATCTTGATCGTTAGATCTTCGTCGATGTCCAGCATACGTGGCGTATCATCGATTTCGACTTTCTCTTCCTCTTCTTCAACTACTTCTTCGATCTCTTCTGTAGGTGAGGTACTACCAGACTGAGCTGTTGTGCCACCACTAGCAGCAGCCTCTGCAGCTTCCTTGAGGCGCTTAGTTTCTTCGGGGTTCTTATCTAGGATCGGCTCCTTCTGCGCTGGACGATCTGTATTGAGGTCAGGATCAGCTACCACTTCGATCGGATTTTCCTTCTCTTGCTTGACGACATCTTCTACACGATCCTTCTTGTCACTCAGTTTCTCACCTACAGACATCGGCTTTTCTTTTTTGGGTTTGGGAGGTCGTACCTCATCTACGTCGGCGCATATCTTGATGGCCTTGTTTTTAGCGGTAGTGCTACCAAGCTTGCTCGCCGTCTTGTAGTGTGAGCAGGCAGTAAGTAGCTCGCCCTCTTCTTCGGCGATATCTCCTAGTAGTTCTGCTGGGCTAGGGTCGCTAGGTGCTAGTGCGGCGGCTGACTTGAGGGTCACTGCTGCTGCATCTACGTTATCTAGTGCCATCTGCGCCTTGCCTAGTAGTAGGGTAGCGTATGGGCTGATACCCTTGAGTTTGATATACTCAAGTACGTCCGTCTCTGCACCTCGGTACGCCGCTAGGGCATACTTGCTACTCGCACGTAGCAGTAGGACGTCTTCGTGCTTGGGGTCGAGTTTGATGACCTTGTTAAACTCTCGTATCGCATCGTCGTGACGGTCAGTGTCATAGAGATACTTGGCCTTTACATACATAAAGCCTGCCTCCGACTCCACCTGGGCGGTCGTCGTCGAGGTGCCAGTTATTATTATCGCTAGGACAAAAAGTAAGTTCTTCATAATATGCGTTGTGTAGCTGCTCATATACTCTCTAGACGTAAGTTAACGTCAAGGGGTTAGTTAATAATGTATTAAGTAGATTTAGCAAGTCTACGGATTACACATATGGGAATCAAAAATTATACCAATCTATAATTTGTAATCTGCTGATAAACAGTGCTAGTGTCGCTTATGCCGTAGATGCATTATCTTCGGTTTCTCAACCAGTATTTTAATTGTAAATCAAAGAAAAAAGTAGCGAGTGAAGAAGGTCTATATCGTATCAGCAGTGAGGACTCCGATGGGTAGTTTCGGAGGAGCTCTATCCAAGTTATCAGCCCCGCAGCTAGGGTCTATCGCCATCAAGGGTGCTCTAGATCGAGCTGGCGTCGCAGCCGATGCTGTGCAAGAAGTATACTTTGGTAATGTAGTACAGTCTAATGTAGGGCAGGCTCCAGCGAGGCAGGCAGCTATCGGTGCTGCGATACCCAATACCGTCCCATGTACGACCGTCAACAAGGTCTGCTCGTCTGGTATGAAGACCATCATGCTAGCTGCTCAGTCGGTTATGCTCGGTCACGCCGAGATCATGGTAGCTGGTGGTATGGAGAGCATGAGCAATATACCCTACTACGCGACCAAGGCTCGATGGGGTAGTAAGTTCGGTGGGGTAGAGCTCGTAGATGGTCTACAGAAAGACGGACTAAACGATGCCTACGACCATCAGGCCATGGGTATCTACGCGGATGCTACGGCTACAGAGTTTGGCATCAGTCGAGAGGCGCAAGATGCTTTTGCCATACAGTCATACAAGCGTGCCGCTGCTGCGACAGAGGCGGGTCACTTTAAGGATGAGATCATACCCGTATCTATACCACAGCGTAGAGGTGATGACGTAGTAGTCGCAGAGGATGAGGAGTACAAGAAGGTCAAGTTTGAAAAGATACCAGCCCTAAGGCCAGCCTTCACCAAGGACGGTACCGTGACAGCTGCTAATGCTAGTACCATCAATGACGGCGCATCAGCCCTCATTATCGCTAGCGAAGACGCGGTCAAGGCGCATGGTCTCAAGCCACTAGCAGAGATCGTATCATTTGCTGATGCAGCGCATGAGCCTCAGTGGTTTACCACCGCTCCTACGCTGGCGGCACCACTGGCCCTCGAGCGAGCAGGCCTCAGCAAGGGTGACATCGACTACTATGAGGTCAATGAGGCATTCTCTGTAGTGACAATGGCCTTTAACCAGAAGTTGGGTATCTCAGAGGATATCGTCAACATCCATGGTGGTGCCGTCTCACTCGGACATCCGCTCGGCGCCTCAGGTGCTCGGATCGTCACCACCCTAGGCCACGTGCTCAGTCAGCATGATGGTGAACTAGGCTGTGCTACCCTCTGTAATGGCGGTGGTGGTGCTAGCGCCATTGTGATCAAAAGAGTCTGATAACTAGCGGCATAATCTTATAAAGTAGAGGTATTCGTCGACGAAATGTTGATGAATACCTTTTTTTATTTAAATTGCGAGAGTTTTAACTCATTTAAAATATTTAGTATGAAATTCTCTTCTCCTTCTAATGCTATGGCCAAGTGATGTAGCTGCCCAATTATCTTTTGATTGTGGATCGACAGATGAGACTTGCCTTAATGCAGTAAATCAACAAGGTGAGCCGCAAGGTTGCTCAGTAAATTGTGGGCCATGTACTTTCTTTTTCTATTGTCAACCTCAGGACTTTGCTCCTTTTTCAGGCGAGAATGACGGCTGTTACATCTATTGGGAATGTCCAGGCTTGGCAAACGGTCAAGTAGTTGATATTTCTTTAGATGGAGAGGACGAGGGCATCAATAGTGGAAGTGTTCAGACAGTCAACGGTAATTTTTTGTCAACACTTCAGGACATAAATCCGACTACAAACCCATTTGGTAGAGGTTTCTTTAACCTCGGTACCAATTATGGCACTAGTGGTGTTCAACAGGATATATTTATTACAATCACGGACTTTAGCACTGGTCAAGTTTTGTGTCAGACACAATATTACTACAATTGCTATTAGATATGAGGTATTTTATAGCAACCATTCTTATAGCGGTTGTATTTACCATTAGCTTGCAGGCGCAGTGTCCTTCCCCCTTTTCGGCTTTATATTTAGTCAGTCAGTCTCAGATAGACTCATTTGGTGTTAAGTACGACACATGTGATCTGTCTACTGTAGGTCTTTTCGTCGAGGGAGAGGAGATTAACAGTCTTCAATCCTTAAGAGATGCAAAATTTGGTAGGATATCTATCACTAATACCAGCCTCACTGATTTGACTGGCTTGAGGAGCTGTGACGTTTTGAATAGTTTTACAATTGAGGATAACCCATTGCTTGAGAGCTTTGACGGACTAGACTCTCTGAGGACAATTAAAGGTAATTGGACTATCAGAAATAATCCTTCCATGGTTCGACTCGGTGACTTCCCACTGTTAGATACGATAGGCTTTTTGTCGTTACCCCAGTCCCCTACTTTTCCTGACTTGAGCGGACTGGAGCAGGTGACTGTCATCTACGACTTGCAGCTTTCTTCGCCTATTGGATTGAGGGGTTTAAGTAGTTTGGAACAGGTTTATCATTTTGTATTGCGTGATAGCACTAGTGTCACGAGCATGGACGAGATATTTGATCTTACCAGGTTAGAGGATGGTAGTATCGGCCTATTGAGAGTCTTTACAAATGATTTATTGGATTTGTCAGGTGTGGAGCGAGGAGGATCTATCGGTATGATACAATTCGGAGTTGACAGACCTAGAGATTATGCTCCTCTACGAGGGATAGACTACTGCATAGGACTTTCTATAAGAGATAGTACACTTACGGACTTAGATGTACTTGATGATGTCTGCCTGTCTTATCTCGGCATCTCTTCTACTATCACATCATTGGACGGTCCCTCGTATGATAGTCTTTCGGGTTTGGCCCTTGGCGTCTGCCCAAATCTGACCGATATAAGCGCGGTAGATGGTGCCGACTCACTACATCTGACTTTTTATCCACGTGATTTTTCGGAAAGAAATGGTACCGTCTTTCCAGCATTAACTATTCGTAATTGCCCTATGCTATCTGACTGTGATGTAGAGCCGATATGTCAGCGAGTAAGAGCAGGTCTTGTGAGAGATATAGAGATTATGGGCAATGGTCCTGGATGTAGTAGTCCTGCCGAAGTCCTGGCAGCTTGTGATGCTGTCTCCACAACAGAGCTAGCACAAGCTACCATCAGCCTACAGCCCAATCCCGCTATCGACTACATGGCGATAGTAGGTGCAGCGGACGATGTTGCCTGGACGGTGCATAATATGCAGGGTAAGGTCTGTCTGACGGGAGTGGGTACACAGGTAGGTACTAGCGATCTGCACCCGGGTATGTACGTGTTGGTGATCAATACCACCGATGGTTTTAGAAACAATAGAGTACGATTTATAAAGCGGTGAGACTCCGCCATGAGCTGATAAATAGAGGCATTCGTCGATAATCGGTCGACGGATGCCCTTTTTAGTTCTATCCACCTGTGATAAAGCTGTACTTTTGCTGCCCCATACGTAGTAATTACCCACTTAATGGATAAAAATCAGATACTAGGATTCATCCTAATTTTTGCTGTAGTAGTCGGCTGGAGTGTTTACACCACGCCATCTGTCGAGGAGATAGAGCGACAGCAATTCGTACAAGACAGTATTGCCCAGGTAGAGCGGCAGCAGACCTTGCAGGACTCGCTAGAGCAGGTAAGTATCGAGCAGCGCAGTGCCGGTACAGTAGATGCCGTGACAGATAGCATCGTGCAGGCAACTAAGCAGGCCACACTAGGTCCCTTCGCTACGGCTGCAGGTCCAGCGCAGACATACACCTTGACCAATGGTCTAGCCACTTACACCTTTTCTGGTAAGGGAGGCTTTATCACTAGTGCAACCATGCAAGAGCATGTAACTACCGTCGATAAGATCACTGGAGAGGAGCAGGAGGCTCAGACGCTGAGTTTCATGACGGATGAGGATAACCAGTTCGGTCTATTGCTAGACGTACCTGGCGCCTACAACGGTAAGGTAAGTACGGGCGACCTGGTATTCTCTGGTGCAGTAGCTGGCAATAGCCTTACTCTGCGTGCCCCTGCTGCTAATGGTGGCGCCATCGTATACAAGTATACCCTACGTCCTGACAGCTACATCATAGACTTCGACGTACAGCTAGATAATGTCGGCACCCTCATTACCAATAATGGTGACATCGACCTCCACTGGGTCAATCATCTAGAGAAGCTGGAGCGGAGTGTCACATTTGAGCAGAGATATAGTACTGTCTACTTTAAGGAGGCAGACGATGATGTAGACTACTGCTCCTGTACAGGTAATGATGTGGAGGACCTGCGTGACAAGCGTATCGACTGGGTTTCGCATAGCAATCAGTTCTTTAATACGTCGATCATATCACTAGACCAGCCATTTACCAGTGGAGAGTTTGAGACTGTAGTGCCAGATAAGGACGACGAAGATGCTCCGCTCAAGACACTTAAGACCACCATCGGTCTGCCACTATCTGCAGGTGCTGGCAAGTACAGTATGGCTATATATGCGGGACCTAATGACTACCGCCGTCTAGGTAAGTTTGACAATGAGCTGGGGCAGATCATCCCTTATGGTAGGAGTATATTCGGTACGATTAATCGCTACGTGATTCGACCTGTATTTGAGTTTTTAAGTAGGTTCATCGGTAGCAAAGGGGTGGTCATCATCCTCTTGATACTGATGATTAAGGTATTGCTCTACCCCTTGATGTACAAGATGTTACACTCTCAGGCCAAGATGCAAGCCCTTAAGCCAGAGATCGCCCATCTCAAGGACAAGCATAAAGATGATGCGCAGAAGGTCCAGATGGAGACCATGAAGATCTACGGCAGCTACGGCGTGAGTCCACTAGGGGGCTGTCTGCCTATGATCGTGCAGATGCCAATATGGTATGCCTTGTTTAGGTTTTTCCCAGCGAGTATTACCTTCCGTCAGGAGCCTTTTTTATGGGCATCGGACTTAAGTTCTTATGACAAGTGGATAGAGCTAGGCTTTACTGTGCCACTGGGCTTTGGTAGCCACATCTCTCTGTTTACCCTACTATGGGCGGTGAGTATGCTTGCTTATACATTCTATAATACCAAGCACATGGACCTTTCGGCCAATCCTGCGATGAAGTATGTGCAGTATCTCATGCCGATTATGTTCGTCGGCTTCTTTAATAACTATGCGAGTGGACTGACTGTGTATATGCTGTTTAGTAACCTGATCAACATAGTACAGACGATAGGTACCAAGAAGTTCGTCTTTAACGAGGAGAAGATACTCGCCGAGCTCAAAGAGAAGCAGAAGACTAGAAAGTCCAAGGGTGGCGGTTTTGGTGCCAAGCTCGAGAAAATCATGCAGGAACAGCAGAAGCAAGCGGCCCAGCAAAAGGGTAAGAAAAATAGAAAGAAGTAGATGCCATCACCCCAACTATCTACAGCTCAGGACAAGCAAGTCGTCGGAGTGCTGGGCTCTGGGAGTTTCGGTGTGACGATCAGTAAGTTACTGGCGCATAATGTAGACGTGTTGCTATATACTCGCCGTGATAGCGTCATCGAGAGTATTAATGAGCGGCATCACCACTATGGTATGGACCTCTCGCCACGGATCACAGCGACTAAAGATCTGGCCGAGATAGGTCGGCGCTGCCAGCTCATGTTTCCTGTAGTACCATCCTCGGTATTCCGAAAGCTCATGCAGACGGCTAGCCCACACCTGCGACCATCACACATACTTATACACTGTACCAAGGGGCTAGATATAAGTAGCATCAGCAAGGAGGATTTCGACAAGGGCAACTTTGATCGTAGGTCTGTATGTACGATGAGTGAGGTCATATCTCAAGAGACTAACGTATTGCGTGTAGGCTGTCTATCAGGCCCTAATCTGGCTAGAGAGATACTCGATGGTCAGCCTGCAGCGACTGTCATAGCGTCTGAGTTTACGGAGGTGATGCGCAAGGGGCAGGAGGTGCTGACCAGTGAGAACTTCTTCACCTTTGGTTCACATGATATCAAAGGGGCAGAACTAGCAGGCGCCTACAAAAATATAATAGCCGTCGCCTCTGGTACACTGGGGGGACTAGGCCTGGGCAAAAACATCCAAGCGCTACTCATTACGAGGGGATTGCGTGAGATGATACAGTTCGGCATGGCGCTAGGCACTACGTCAGCAGCCTTCCTCGGTACGGCAGGTATCGGCGATCTGATAGCAACGGCTACCTCTGATAATAGTCGCAACTATACCTTCGGTAAGCGGCTTGCAGGTGGAGAGTCTGTAGAGGATATACTTTCTACGAGCGATGAGGTAGTAGAGGGACTTAGGACACTCAAGATTGTGTACTTCCTCAGCCAGCAAGAGCAGTTGCGATCGCCTATTATCACGATGCTCTACCGCGTTATTTTTGAGGGGTATGACCTCAAGGCTGCGATCCGCTTCTTGATGTCTTACAAGTATGCCAAAGACGTTGACTGGATTTAATGTAATACCACCCATAAGTTAAGACCACAGATATGACCATAGACCTTAAGAGCCTGTTTGGCGACCTATCGGACCTAGATTCTAAAAGCGCTGCCGCTCTGCTCAAGGCGCTAAAGACGGCATTTTCGGACGAGTTTGGCTACTTGCGATTTAAGCAGTCAGTACGCAATATGCAGGAGATGGGTCTAGATGAGGCGACAAGTATCAAGAGTGCCTTCGCGACGGCTTCTACGATGGGTCTGACTAAGCAAAGCCTTGTTGCCTCGGCCCACCGCTATCACCAGGTACTCAAGCAGGAGCGAGAAGAGTTCGCCGTAGCCCTCAAGAGTCAGCTGAGGAGTAAGGTAGACGGTAAGCGAGCAGAGGCCAAGGAGCTAGAGGCCCGCCTCACTGCAATGAAGAATAAGATCGCAGAGATGGAAAAAGAGATGGCCCTATATCAGAAGAAGATCAATAGTGTGGATGGAGAGGTGGCTAAGGCCAAAAGTAAACTCGAAGCCACGAAGGATAAATTTTTAAGCGCATATAACGGTATTAGTTCTGCTATCGAAGACGATGTCAAGCAGATCGAAATACTGTTGTAACGATAACGAATATTGCGGGTAAGCAGCTGTAGACAGCAGGTGCTGTATATTTGCCCTCATAAATAGTAAAGACGATGACTACCACAAAACAAAAATCATTTTGGTCTAGGCCAGAAGGAACCACAGGCGCCTTGTTTTTGACAGCCATATTAGGAGCTCTAGGCTATGTGCTATTTACCTCGGCAGGTGCAATACTTGGCTTTATAACAACAACGATAGGAATTGTCGTAAGTCTACTGGTTGTAGGTGCGATTATCTATATGGCGGTGGACCCCAAGATGCGTACGCTGGTCAGCTATATGTACAAGTCAGTTATGAGAAAAATAACTGGCCTCTTTGTTACCATCGATCCTATCGGCATCCTCAAAAACTACATCGATGATCTGAAGGACAATCTCAAAAAGATGTCAAAGCAGATCGGCGGCCTCAAAGGGCAGATGCGAAAGCTCAAGACGATCGTAGGTGACAATAACAAGGAGATAGAGCAGCACATGCTCATCGCCAGAAAAGCTAAAGAACAGGGCAACCAAAAGCACATGCTGCTCTCCAGTAGGAAGGCGGCTAGGCTTAAAGAAAGTAACACAAAGTACACTGCTCTGCACAAGCGTATGTCTATCCTCTACAAGGTATTGACTAAGATGTACTCTAACTCTGAGATACTACTCGAGGACACAGAGGATCAAGTAAAGGTCAAGGAGCAAGAGCGAAAAGCCATAAGGGCCAGCCATGGAGCTATGAGATCCGCAATGAGTATCATCAAGGGTGATTCGGACAAGCGAGCAATGTTTGACCAGGCGATGGAGGTCATAGCTGATGATGTAGCTAATAAGGTCGGGGAGATGGAGCAGTTCATGGAGATGTCTGCGGACTTTATGAATAGTGTAGATCTGCAAAATGGCGTCTTCGAAGAGCAAGGGCTCAAAATGCTAGAAGAGTACGAGAAAAAATCCACCCTACTACTACTCGGGGGACAAGAGCAGGCAGAAGATGATATCCTCGATCTCAAGGAGCCAGATGTCAATCTTAGAGAATTTGGCGATAGCGAAGAGAGCAATTATGAAGGTCTCTTCGACTAGCAAGTAAGGGTATCTCCTCATAAGACTCAGGGTTGTCATGTAAAAGTGGTGACCCTTTTGTCTTTTTACTGTCTTACTAGCAGCGATTTGCGATATCTTTGGGTCTTTTAAGAGAAGAGTCTAGAATACATATTTACACACCAGCCTAATAAGTTGCTTTTGAGTTCTTTATATAGAAAATCCCTGTGGTTTTCACTTCTTTTTTTTGTCTGTTGTCTTAGTGAAACTAGTGCTCAGTGTTCTTACAATGAGGTTAGTGCTATCGTTGATGATGGTACGACGTCACTGCAACTAGAGATCAGTGGTGCTGCTAATGATGACCTCGCCAGTCTTGCGCAATGTGTAGCCAGCGTATCGGTCGACTTTGAGCATCAGTTTGTGGGAGATATCAATATTGAATTAATCTCTCCAGCAGGGCAGTCCGTGCGACTAGTGGGGATGGCCGTGGCCTCCTCTCCATCTACAGCGCTTATCAACTGGAGTGTGGACTTCTTGCCATGTAACGAGCCAGTGTCACCTGATGCTGGTTTTCCTGATGCATGGGATAATCTAGCAGGTTGGGCGAGTTTTACCAACTACACAGGCAGCTACTATCCTAACGCGGGCTGCCTTGAGTCATACAATACAGGTAGTGTCAATGGTATCTGGACATTGGTGGTGTCGGATATCTCACAGTTTGGCGAGGGAGAGATACGATCATTTAGCATTGAGTTTTGTGATGATACGGATATTGTCTGCGGCGCATGTACTGTGGTTACCCCATCGATTAATACGACCCCTGCGACCATTTGCGTAGACGATGTAGGGCCTGTACCTAATGCTGATCTAGTCTTTCCGGCTGGCTATATTCCTACACCAGATTATGTGTACGAGTATGCACTTTTTGATGATGTGGGCCTCGTAGGCTATCGCGATGAGGTACTACTAGAGAGTCTTAGTGTAGGTACATATGAGCTATGTCCTGTCGGGTACAGGCAAGATTTAGCCAGCCTATTGCCATCGCCGAGTAGCGTTGCCAATCCTAGTTTGTGGGCAGTGGCGCTTAATAATTTAAATATCTGTGCTACTGCTAGTGCTGATTGCTATCCTGTGACGATAGCGGCCGTACCAGACACTGTTACGCTAGCGATAGAGACTTGCCTAGGTGATACGCTTACATACAGTGGAGTCGACTACACGATGCCGACTACGGTCTACGAGAGTGCTGTAGGTCCTGCTTGTGATACGGTAAGGGCGGTTAGCATAGGTTTCATAGATGCCGTTCCAGGGTTTAGTCCTGGGGCCCCTGTCCTTAATTGTCAGCGGCAAGAGCTCTGGCTGGGAGTAGACACAGAAGAGGTCATTACGGCTTCATGGTCTACAACTGGCGGTAATATTATTACACAGTCTGCTGACAGCATCCTGATTAATGCAGCAGGTACATACATTGTTACCGCTACTGACAGAGGATGTATTGATTCCTCTTTAGTTGTAGTAGTTGATGATTCTGATAGACCTAGCATCACCGTTGAGATTGATACACTAGACTGCGTTACAGATACGGTAACCCTACGGGTAGATAGTAATGAGGCGCTTACTCTGCAGTGGAGGAGGCCAGGAGGTATTCTCAATGTGGCAGATTCGTTGATTACAACGGAGCCGGGTACTTATGCCGTTACTGCTACAGCGGCAAATGGATGTTTTACCGTCGAGTCATTTGATATAGTCGTTGATACAGCGCTTCGAGTCCCAGATTTGCAGATTTTTGCAATTTCTTGTCTAGTGCCTTTAAGACGAGCGAGAGTTACCGCAGCTGATTCTTCATACTCATATAGATGGACAGGCCCTAGCGGTTATACTGATAACATACTTGCAGCTGATAGTATTAGTGAAGCAGGAATATACACTGTAGTTTTTACGGCTCCGAATGGATGCCAGGGTGATACTAGCTTTGTGGTACAAGATGCACGCCGTCAACCTGACTTAAACCTAGATCTGCCCGTTATTAATTGTTCTGCGGGACCATTTGTGGCTCAAGTACGTGCAGATCGACAGTTGAGCAATGTTAGCTGGCTAGACGTTGATCAAGGCGTCGTGTACGGGGGGGATTCAGTCGTTATTGATGATGGTGGCATTTACGAACTATCGTACGCCACTGCGGATGGGTGTTTATACGACACAACCTTAGTTATTGATTACGATACGATTAGACCCTTTTTGTCAGTGGGTGGTGGTTTGCTTGACTGTGTTACCGATAGCATACAATTGTCAGTCATTGGCGACACGACAGGTGTTTCCTTTTTGTGGACGGGCCCCAATGATTTCGAGAATAGAGATGCTATGCCGTTTGTCAATGCAGATGGAACTTACACGCTGAGATATTTTACATCTAATGGGTGTATTGCTATAGCAGAGGCCATTGTAGATCAAACCCTTGATAAGCCTGACGTTTCTTTTGGGATCGAATACATTAGTTGTTTAAGAGATAGTGCCTTCGTATCTGTGTCAGATCCCTCATATGACTATAGCTGGAGCGATAACTTACTGGGGTCATCTGCAGATAGTTTGATTTGGGATCAGCCTGGCACTATCGGCGTTACGATTACGGATCCTGCAAGTGGTTGTCAGACGAGGAGGAGTTTGAGTCTCATTGACTTTCGTCAAGGAGCGAGGGTAGATATTGAAAGTGAAGAGTTTGGTTGTGGTACAGATAGTATTCAGCTAGAGGTCACTGTGGAGGACTCTATTGTAGACTTCACATGGACAGGGATTTCTGGTTTTTATCAGGATAGCTTGCAGCCATTTGTGTTTGATGCTACGCAGGTCATCTTGACGACGGAGGACCCAGAGGGTTGTATATCTAGAGATACATTCGTCCCTGCTGGTTCGACAGCAGGTCCGGCCATAATTATAAGAGATACGATTATTACTTGTGATCGTCCTCGGGTGACCCTGCTGCCGGAGTCTGATATACCGCTAGACAGTACTATCTGGCGAGGACCATCGCTATTTAGTCCCGCTTTTTCTGTCACTGTGGGTTCACCAGGTCTATACCGGCTGGAGGCTTACACCGCAGATGGCTGTGTAGTCAACATCCAGCAAAATGTAGTAGACGATACTGCCGATCCTACTATATTGATCGATATGCCGGATACGCTAGAGTGCCTAGATATGATGGTAGATCTCAACGCTAATAGCCTTAGGGGGATAGCTTACACTTGGCGAGACAGCTTAGGTACTGTACTGAGCAATGTCTCTGACGCAGTAGCTACGTACGAAGGTATTTTCTCTGTGGAGGTCCAGGATGACAATGGCTGTACCGGAGTAGCGGACGTAATCGTCTCATCTAATATTGAGTTTCCAACGATCGCTTTTGAGATCGATCGGATAGACTGTGACAGTGATACTACGACGATAAGTGCCACTAGTCCAGATATAGGTAATAGTTACAACTGGCTGAGTCCTGGTCGATTACTCACAGATAGCGTCCTAGTCGGTGACGTTGTGGGTAACTACATCGTAGAGGTAACTAATGCACTAGGCTGTATTGACACATTCACTGCGGAGAGCCTTATAGATACTACACCTCCTTTGACGCAGCTTGTTTTTGAGGATACGCTGTCATGTAATAGCCCCCAGGTATTCCTAACGGGTGTAGATGTGAGCAGTACCTATCTATGGCTAGATGTCAGGGGTGATAATATTACAGGAGATACACTAGTCGTTGCGGATAGTCGTACGTATCAGGCACAGATTACAGGTGCCAATGGCTGTGTAGATACGGGTTCCGTATTCCTGCCTATTGACACAAGTCTACTGACTTTATCATTTATCACCGATACTCTGTCATGCTTTGAGGGTAAGGTAGGCCTTGAGGTGGTAGGTAGTAGGGCGATCGCTGTAGCAGACTGGTCTGGCCCTCTATCTTATACTAACAGTGGCGACAGTGTAGTAGTCTTTACGCCGGGGATATATAATGTAGAGGTTGTAGGTGCTAATGGATGTGCTACCATGGATAGTGTAGAGGTGCTGATTGACGAGAGTGTCATTAACGGTACTGTTGATGAGGCTTTTTTGCCATGTGATAGCAGTGGCACCATTCTATCGGTCACTTCGCTAGATAGTGTCTATCAACTGCGCTGGACGGGTCCAGCTGGTTTCTTTTCTGAAGTGCTAGAGCCGCAGGTTTTCGATGCTGGAACATATGTCGTATCTGTAGCTGGCGAGTCGGGGTGTTTTACGCAAGACACTTTTAACCTAGACTTTGATCAAGATTTACCCGTTTTTGATGTGCAGCTCGACTCCTTCACATGCGTAGACCAGCAGGTAGTGCTTCGAGCACTGGATACGCAAGACGACCTCTCTGTCGCTTTCTATCGAGGCAATACCTTATTAGTTAATGGACCAGTATTAACCACAGCCGATACTGGGGTATATCAAATGATAGTTATCGGGCAAAATAGATGTCGGGATACCATCGATGTAAGACCTTTCGATGATAGGATTACACCTCAAGTTTCTCTTAATCAGATCGATACGCTGGTCTGCGATCAGGATCAGACGCAGCTACTGGCTAGCGTCTCAGACTCGATCGGTGAGGCGTCGTTTGTAGTCTCATGGCGTGATCCAGCAGGTGGGGAGATTTCGAATGGACGTAGTGCTAATGTTAGTACGGCAAGTAACTATACCTTCGAGGCGGTAAATCAGCGTAATGGCTGCTCGACGATAGATACTCTGGATGTGCTAGCTGTAGCGGAGCCAGACCTAGACTATAGCCTACTACTAGAGGAGGCCACTTGCGAGGGCTTTAACGATGGGATGATCATAGTAGATAGTGTCATAGGCGGTTTTGCCCCTTATGAGTATTCTCTCGATGGTGAGAATTTCAGAGAACTTAATGTCTTCGAGTTTTTGGATGGTGGCGACTTCACTGTTTATACCAGAGATAGGTATGGATGTAGAGATAGCGTAAATGTATCGATGCAGCCTGGTGCCAACCCTACCATCGAACTCCCTGCTGACACCCTGCTGAGGCTGGGAGATAGCCTAGAGGTTAATACCGCAATTGTAACAGGCAATACGCCGATCTACACTCTCTCTTGGGATGCCTCAGGTGCATCTATCTTCTGCGACACCTGTGAGCAGCAGTCGCTATTGCCTTTCGAGAACACATGGGTATCCGTAGTACTTATTGATGAACTGGGCTGCCAAACTAGTGATGAGATGCTGATCCGGGTTAATCGTCTCGATGATGTCGTGATGCCTAATGTCTTTAGGCCTACAGGTGATCCTACCAACCAAATCTTCTTCTTCCCAGATGTAACGGGTGTAGCAGAGGTGGTCACATTTAGGATATATGACAGATCTGGTAGCTTAGTACATGAGCGATCCAACTTTGAACCAGGTGATCAAACTATGGGGTGGGATGGCCGATTACATGGAGACTTCGCATTGTCAGCTGTTTACGCATTCTACATTAAAGTAATATATGTAGATGGTTCTGAGGAGCTATTTGTTGGGGACGTGACATTATTGCGGTGATTTTGGTAGCCTAAACTTAGGGTGCTGGGATAATAATTTTGCATCTTTGTGGGCTAATTAGAGGCTCCCCAGTTAAATGCACCTGCTTCCCATGAGGTTATTTTTCACAATTTTATTGACACACCTTGTCTATTGTGCTGTCTCTCAGTGTAATATGACGGCAGGTCTGTATTGTGATCCTAGCGTACCCAATGGTGCTCCTATTCTTTGTGATATAGATTGTCTTGACGGTTTCACGGCTCGTATGCCTGATAGCCTTTACATGCCTCAGCCAGATCGCCTCTGTACAGATGGCGGTGATCCAGATAATATGAGCTGGTTTGCCTTTGTCGCGGGGTCTGATAGCATAGCGCTGACGGTTACACCAAGTAACTGTACCACCGCTTTCGCCAATGGTGCTCCCAAGTATAGAGGTATTCAGGCAGGGTTGATGGATGGTTGTGACCTTCAAAATCCTTCGATACTAGCGTGTTACAATGAGTGTGATGTAAATCTGCTGACACCTCGACCGGCGACCATTGCTGTTGGGGGCTTGATACCAGGTCAGATCTACTACTTTTATGTGGACGGCTGTGGTGGATCTCAGTGTGACTATGTGGTGTCTGTGGACTTTGGTAATCAGCCTTTTGCTATTGATGAGCCAGATAGCCTGGGCAGTAGCTTAGTCATGGATGGCGATACCGTATGTTCCGGTATTAACGCATTTGATGTCACGCTAGCCGGAGTAGATAGCTTGATCGATTACAACTGGAGAATTAGTCCTCCTACTGATAGTATGCCGGATAGGGATGCCGATGGATGGGGTGAATTGATAAACACAAACCTTCAAACGATTTCTGTACCTCTCATAGATCCAGGCGCTTACACCTTTATGGCTTGGGCCGATAATGATTGTGATCAGACCGATTCATTATTCTTTTCTGTCATAGTGGCGGACCTGGATCCTGTCGTATTCGATACGGTTGAGATCTGTATAGAAGATTTCCCTTACTTGGGTCCTTTCCAAAATGGCGTGAGCTGGATGTCAGGCTCTATATTTTCGCCGGGTTTCGTACAGGAGACCGTAATGTTGACAGGCGACTTAGCTGGGTGCTCCTATGAGGAGTCAGTCTACGTAGAGTCGATTACTAGCGGCAGGACAGATATGGTGGTAGCCGCTTGTCCAGATAGTTACCCTATAGTCATAGGCTCAACCATCACAATCAATAATGCTGCAGATGGTGGATTTTACACCTTCGGTCAGACAACTGTAGGTTGTGATAGTATGGTCAATGTCATTATCGAGGAGCAGAATCTGTATGGTGATTTTCAATTAGGTAATTGTAGCCCTGGAGCCATCGATCTAGCTTATCATATAGATAGTACAGCCTATCCTGTCGACAGTATAATTTTCACGTGGCTAGACGATACTAACGGTACGGTCGGTACTGATTCGATATTAACCGCTTCGGCTGGTGCGAGTTATTCTGTGACGATAGACTTATACCGAGATGGTATTCCATGCTCATTTACCATAGGCCCAATCATGGCTGATGCTTCTGCATTTGCGCTAGGGACCCCAGTCTTTATCGATCCTGACGAAGATATTTGTCCTGATGAGATAGCTACTATTTACCAGCTAGCTACGGATGGTAATGAAGATAGTATCTGGTGGTATATGCCGGAGATAGATCTGACCTGGGCAGGTACCGGTACAGCGACTATTGACTGGTCCAGCGTTACTACCTCTACTTTGTGTGTATTTACTACCAGCGCTTGTGGCGTTAGTGATACGACTTGCATAGACATTTCTCGACTACCTATACCCGATGTGAGCTTCGATGTGGCTGACTCTGTGTGTGTAGGCGAACAACTTGTGGCTACTTATACAGGCGACAATGGCGTGATCTTGCTGTGGAATACATCGGGTGCAGCGCCAGTAGATCTGGGGTCAGACCAGTATGGTTTTGAGTGGTCCGATGACGGACTCTACCAGCTGTCGCTCACGGGTACTGCCGGAGCCTGCAGTGATACTGTAGAGACAGCAGTTGTAACCGTACAGCCTATGCAGGCTGCTCCTGCGATTACATGTACCGGTGACCAAGGCATGATAGTGCTCGAATGGCCTATGGATGACTGCATAACGAGTGTAGCTATAGATACCAATGGGGTGCAGATATATACAGGCAGCAGCAATACCTACACCCTGGACGGTTTATCTAGCGGTCAGCAAGTGACATTTAATATGGTAGTCCAGACCGAATGTGGCTGCTGGAGTGACCTGCAGAGTATGACCACGTGTAGTGCTACACCCTGCGGTGCCGTCGACATACAGATAGACGGTATCTTTGGTCAGATGTGTACGGACGCAATGGGTGGAGTCATAGACTATGATCCCGTTGTGACTGGTGCTAGTGTGAGTACTGATGGTGTGTGGAGTGGAGATTTTATAGATCCTGTGAGTGGTGCAGTAATCGTAGACAGTCTAGGTCCAGGTGCTCATGTGTTTTATTATACGATCGTAGAAGGACAGTGTACATATACGGATAGCGTCATGCTGGAGCTATTTGATAGCCCACAGTTGGTCTTAGATACGGATAATCCAGACTGTTACGATGATAGTACAGGTACAGTGTCGCTATCAGCTACCGGCGGACAAGGACCCTATACCTTCTTTATCAATGGTTCTGTGACGCAAGATTTAGATGATATCGATTTGGCAGCTGGAGATTATGACATAGAGGTCGTAGACGATAATAACTGCGATGATGGCGAGTCGATACAGATAGAGATACCCTCACAGCCTGATCTTATGATCTCAGGCTCTGGTGATATTATAGAGGGTGGTAGCGATCAACTATCGATTAACACGACAGCATTCGTTAATCACGTGATCGACAGTATCTTCTGGGAGAGTATGCCTGGAGGTATGCTTTGCGAAGGTTGCACGGAGGTAAGCGTGAGTCCTGATGCACAGACGAGTTATCTTGTCACCGTGTTCTTTGATGACGGTTGCCTGGTTGAGGAGACGTACTTCCTATCTGTAAGACCAGAGACACAGCTGGCCTGGTCTAATGTCATAAATCCATCTAGTAGCGTCGAAGGTAATCGCTACTTCAGACTCGGTGCCAATACAGAGCTACAGCTCGATTATTTTGTCATCTATGATCGATGGGGCGAGCAGGTTTTTAGCCTAGAGGATACCGTCATTGATCGCACCGCCGACTTATGGGATGGTACCTTCAAGGGTCGACCCGCTATACCAGGCGTCTACGTCATGTCATTTCAAGTTAATGATGGTAATGAGGTCATTACCAAGACTGGGACCATTACCGTAATCAGGTAGAGGTGATCATTGCCATCGACGGATATAGTAGCTGTGGTAAGTCGACGTTAGCTCGCCAGTTAGCTGCCCACCTTCACTTCCTTTTTGTTGATACAGGTGCTATGTATCGTGCAGTGACCTTGTACCTGATAGACGCAGGTATTGAGCTCAGAGACACGGCAGCTATTCGTGACGCCTTGTCTAAGATCCAGATAGTATTTAAGAGAGGTGAAAAGAGTCAGCAAGTGTGGCTCAATGGTGTTGACGTGACTAAGCAGATCAGGATGCCCAGAGTAGCGGCCAAGGTCAGCGAGGTGGCAACGATAGGCCTAGTGCGAGACGATCTAGTAGCTAGACAAAGGCTCCTAGCCGCAGAGCAGGATATAGTTATGGATGGTAGAGATATCGGCACGGTAGTCTTTCCTGATGCTGATCTCAAAATCTTTGTGACGGCAAGCATCGACGAGCGAGTCAGCAGGAGATTACAAGAACTCAAAGCCAAAGGGGTAGCCGTAGAGTACGAAGCTGTAAAAGCCAACCTACTCAAGCGTGACCACATAGATAGTACGAGAGATCATAGTCCCCTGAGGCGTGCTAATGATGCATACCTGCTAGACAACACCTTATTGACCAGGGATGAGCAACTATCTGTAGCGCTTAAGCTAGTAGACAATAGACGCTAGAAATTATAGCTAAACATAGCATAGTACTCAAGTATGCCCGCGGCATTTCGCACGTCATTATCAAGCGGAAAAAGCAACTCAAACCCAAAACTCCAAGTGTCATTGCCCTGTACCCTGCCTATACCTGCCCAAGGAGCTCTGAGGGCTAGTGGGTCTTTGAATAGCCGGCTACCACTTGAGAAGATCTGATCATATCGTCCGAATTCGTATAAGCCTTTGGCATAAAAGCCCTCATAGACCTTTAGGTTTACAAAAGGGCCTACACCACGTCTGCTACTAGATATACTCTCAACGCCATTGTTAAACAGGTTAAAGATGTACTTACCTGTAACCCCTGCTGTTAAAAAGTTAGTTAGCTTATAGCCTACACTGGCTCTTGCACCTGCCTCAAAGTTTCGGCCAAATAAAGAGAGATTACCCAGGCCCAGCTCATAGGTGAGCCTGTCTTTCAGTAGGTTTACCTCCTCGACCTTTCTGGTGTCTTCTGTACGATCGGTTCTGCGCTTCTTCGTTTTACGTCGTTGAGCATTGGCGTCATCTACTATTGCAAGTAGAAATGTGAGGGTCAGTAGACTGATTAATAAAGATTTCATCGGCTCGTGGTTGTTATTATTTTTCGAAGATAGTGAATTGTCTACTGTTACAAACGTTGGGTTGGCAGCATAGTAACATCATACAGCCATTAATTAACGGTAAATTGTATTTTCGCATCGTCCCAATGAGGCAATAATGATTTTGCTAAGTCAATTGTTCTCAGACCAAAAAATTGGATTCATGTTAAGATTGTTCGTAAGTCTACTATTTTCAGTAGTACTCTGCCAGGCCTCAACCGCTCAAGATAGAGCCGATGTACTAGGTAGTTTTTTTGAAGAAAGCAGTGTTGTCAATATCCCCGTCAATCAGGCACTAGCACAGCGCAAGTCAACATCCAATACGATCGTCGTCGCCCTACCCATAGAGGGTGAGATGGTCGAACTAGTACTCTCGGAGCGACCCCTATATAGCCCCACTTACCAAGGACGAGCTGTAGGCGACGCAGGTGAGGTGATTTACACAGATCATAAGCGACCCATACCTACTATAGGTGCAGTCCGAGGTGACCTAGGCAGTAAGGCCTCCATCACGCTTAATGAAGACTTCGTCTATGGACGGATCAGCACGGGTGGTAAGCAGTACTATGTAGAGCCGTTGCGCCACTTTTACAAACAAGCAAAAAAAAGTGAGTATGTCGTATACGATGTAACCAAGGTCAAGCAAGATGCACCTGCGACCTGCGGTGTGACGGATGCTATGCGACAAGGCGAGTCGATCAAGACTGATGTAGATAATAGTCGCAAGAATATGATGTCATGCTTCGAAGTAGAGTGGGCTATTGCCAATGACTTTAGCATGTTTCAGCTATATGGTTCGTTTTCTGGAGTGGAGAATCATGCCCTAGGTGTGGCTAACGATGTGCAGACTAACTATGATGATGAGTTCGCGGATGAGTTGCAGTTTTTCATATCCGAGATATTCGTCCCGACCTCAAGCGGTCAAGATCCATTCCCATCGACCAATAACGCGAGTACACTACTTAACTTCTTTGCGAATTGGGGAGGTGGTGGATTCTCTTTTACGCATGATGTGGGTTCATTATGGACGGAGCGAAATATCGCATTCCAAGGTAGTAATGGCACCATAGGCCTAGCTTTTGTAGGGGTTGTATGTACGGGTAATCGGTATAACCTCCTAGAGGACTTCAGTAGTAACGGTAACCTCAAGCGAGTACTCGTTAGCCATGAGCTCGGTCATAACTTCGATGCTGTACATGATGGTGGTAGTAATTTCATTATGTCGCCTTCAGTCAATAGCTCGAATACATGGTCCAATAACTCTATTTCTGATATAGAAAGTCATTACCTAAGCAGAAACTGCTTGGCAACTTGCACGGGTACCGGAGGTAGTGCTCCTACTCCAGGTGTAGACGTCACGTACTTTGAGCAATGTGCTTCACTTCCCAGTGGTGGTGTTGCTGATGTCCAGTTTGATGATGACTCTGCTGGTAACCCTACCTCGTGGAGTTGGTCATTCGAGGGTGGTAATCCTGCGACTAGTACGTTGCAAGATCCAGCCGTGCTTTATGACATACCGGGATTATACGATGTGACACTTACCGTGACTAATTCTATTGGGTCTAATACACAGGTATTTACTGATCTAGTTGAGATCGTGGAGCAGCCAGTAGCGGAGTTTATCACTAGTTCGTTCGGTACCCTAGTAGATTTCAGTAATATTTCCTTCGGTGGGCAGAGCTACAGTTGGTCTTTCGGTGATGGTACTTTTAGCTCAGACTTTGAGCCTAGTCATACCTACGCTACGGACGGGACATACACGGTAACGCTGATCGTTATCAATGGGGTATGCGATGATATTTATACGGAGACGATTACAGTAATTTCTGCCCCGACCGCCTCTGTTGCCAGTGATGTAGACGCAGGCTGTGTGAGCTTTGATGTGCAGTATGATGCAGGTGCCTCTATTAATGTAGCGAGCTACGATTGGTTATTCCAGGGCGGTACACCTAGTACGTCTAGTATTGCGAATCCGAGTGTAACCTATGATGCAGCCGGAGTCTATGACACAAGACTGATCGTAACTAGCCCATCAGGACTTAAAGACACCGCTGATTTAGTTGACTATATTACTGCCTCAGATGTACCTAGCGGTGGCTTCACAGTTACCAATTCGTTTCTGGCAGCCGACTTTACCTACACGGGTACTGGAGCGACCTCAGTGACTTGGGATTTCGGTGATGGTACCACGGGCTCAGGCTTGACGACATCACATACTTACGGTAGTCCCGACGATTATACAGTGGTGATGACAGCTACTAATCTATGTGGTACGATAACTGATCAACAGATCATCGACATTGCCATACCGCCGAGTGCCAGTTTTACCAGCAACTTCTTTCCTGCCGATGTTCTTTGTGAGGGTTTTGTGGCGGCCTTTGTGGCCAATGATCAGAATAATCTTGACACTTACCAGTGGACTTTCGCTGGTGGTACACCTACTACCAGTACGATCCCCAATCCGACCGTGACCTACAATGTGGCTGGATCATATGATGTAAAACTGGTGGTGACCAATAGCATAGGTACGGATAGTATAATCGTGTCAGATCACGTGGTTATTGAGCCTGCACCTATTGCCGCCTTTATGGTGATTGTAAACCAATTAACAGCCACCTTTACCAACACTAGTGCTGATGCTACGACCTACAGTTGGGATTTCGGTGATGGCAACTCGAGTACAGCCCCCAATCCTACCCATACTTATGCCATGGGAGGTGTATACACAGTGACCTTAACAGCCACTAGCGCTTGTGGTACGGATGTCTTTACTCAGCAGATAAGTGCCAACAGTACGCCTATTGCAGGGTTTACGTCTGACGTAACGGAGGGCTGCGTAGATCTGACGGTAACCTATACGCAGACGAGTACAGGTAGCCCTACGGCTTATCAGTGGTCCTTTGAGGGTGGTACACCGAGTACGAGTACGAGTCCTACGCCTGTAGTTACATACAGTACCGCTGGTACGTACGATGTAGAGCTGACTGCGACTAATGCTGCCGGTAGTAATACGATTATGCTTGCGGACTACATCGTTGCTAGGGATGTCCCGATCGCAGCACTATCAGCTACCTCGACAGGTAATGTTATCACCATGATTGATAATTCTGTCGATGCAGACATGGTGACTTATGAGGTCGATGGTGTGGCCGTAGCTGGTGCCACCTACACAGCTCCTAGCAATGGTACGTATACGATAACTCAGACGGCCACCAATGATTGCGGCACCACTGAGGCTACAGCGACGATAGAGATCACGGCGTACCCTACGGTCACGATCGATGGGCCAGCTACTATATCTGGTTGCAGTCCGCTTACGGCTGTCTATGAGGCTGTATCTAGTAATGCAACCACTTTTGAGTGGCTGACATCCGGTGGTAGCTTGAGTACGGTGTCGGGTAGTAGCTCGACAGCTGCATTTGACGCGAGCGGCCCATATGAGATAAGTGTCGTAGCTACTAATGCCTTCGGTACAGCAACTGCTACTTACGCCGTGACGGTTGACATCATAGCCCCTCCTACAGGTGACTTTATGGCGACGACCAATGCTGCAACCGTAACTTGCTCGGCTGTCGATGTAGGCGCTACGTCCTACACCTGGGACTTTGGTGACGGTACTACAGGTACTGGAGCTATGGCATCACATACTTATACCACCTCTGGCGAATATACGGTCACCCTTATCGTGGTGGGGGAGTGCGGTACAGAGACGTCTACCCAAGAGGTGACCATCGAAGTCAATAACAGTGTTGTTGACTTTGATGCGGATGTACAGAGCGGATGTGCTCCTCTTATGGTTAACTTCATGGACTTTACCACTAATAATCCTACCTCGTGGAGTTGGTCTTTTGTAGGTGGTACGCCAGCAACTAGTACAGAGCAAAATCCTGTAGTCGTCTACCAGCAGGCAGGCGTGTATGATGTATCTCTGACAGTAGAGAATTCCTTTGGGCAGTCTACGGGAGTAAAGTTCGGCTATGTAGTCGTTGAGGATGTCCCTGTCGCACAGGCCACAATCACTACAGCGGGCCTGAGTGCTGACTTCGTATCTACGGGTTCTGCAGGTACGGCTACTACTTGGGACTTCGGTGATGGAGCTACTGGTGCAGGTTCTGCGGTCAGTCATACTTATGAAAAAGAGGGTACATACTTAGTGTCGCTCATCGTGGAAAATGCATGTGGGGAGGATATCCTAACTCTCGAAGTCAATGTGATGAGCACGAGTACCTTGCAAGTAGAGCAGGGCATCAAAGCTGAAATATACCCTAACCCAGTACAGGACCAGCTGACTATAGTTACCAGTCCACTAGCTAGGATTACACTCTTCGATGCGCAAGGGCAACCACTTACGACAACGTCAAACTTGGTCACTGAGGATACTTACCGTGTAGATATGTCGACACTGTCACCAGGCGTTTACCTTGTACGCATCGAGGTAGGGGAGGGGTACACGTACCAGCGTATTGTTAAGTTGTAGCACGTTTGGCGATCTGATATCGTTTTATGCCTATGCATCATTATGTGATACGCGTACTGCTATCTTTGCTATTGGTATTACATGTACTGCTAGCTTTAGCACAGGTAGAGGATGTGGACAATCCTACACTAGATATTCCTGAGGTCGATACGACATACTCAGCTGCGGCGCCACCTACTGCCGAGAGAAAGGAGGGGCTGCTATCTGTCTTTTATGGTAAGCCTGGGAGAGCTGCGTTTTATGGACTGATAATCCCAGGAGGTGGTCAGTGGTTTAATAAGCGGTACTGGAAGGTGCCTATAGCTGTGGGCCTTGATGTAGGGGCTGCATATAACCTGATCGATGCTAGTAGGCAGTATCGACGATGGAACAATGCACTGATTGAGTTTAACGCAGGTTCGATCCGCGAATTTGAGGATAGGACGACTGCCCGCGCCATTAAAGTAGAGCGAGATGCTTTTCGCAGACGCAGAGAGTATGGTATCTTGATCATGGCCGGGGCACATATTTTCACATTTATGGAAGCCTTCATAGATCGACACTTGATCGACTTCGATGTATCTGATGACCTGACGCTTGGCTTTGATTATGGTAGATCTAGCAACAGCATGGCATTTGGTGTGTTCTATAACTTGTGAGCAGTACACTACACTATGATTATGCAATACTAGGCGCTGGTTGTGCAGGTCTGAGCCTGGCCGTCCAGATGTCCCTGCGAGGTGTGACCAAGGATGCTAGTGTCGTACTGATAGATCCAGATCAGAAACGTAGTAATGATAGGACGTGGAGTTTCTGGGAGAAAGGTCCTGGTGACTTTGATCATATCCTTACCCATCAGTGGTCCTCTCTTGACTTCGCCTCACGTTATGGCGTGCAGACACTAGATATAGCCCCTTATCGCTACAAGATGGTCAGGGGTCTTGACTACTATGACTATGCTCGGGCTATTATAGAGGCAGACGAGCATATAACATGGATACATGAGCAAGTCACGTCCGTAGTGACAGACGCCGACCCTATAAGTATCAGAGCTGGTGAGACGAGACTGACGGCAGGTCTCGCATTTAGATCTTATGCTGACAGTAGCGCGAAGCACACCGATGCATTGACGACGTTACAGCATTTCGGTGGGTGGTACATTAAGTCGGAGACGGATCAGTGGGATAGCAGTCGGGCAGTCTTCATGGATTTTAGGACAGAGCAGCAAGAGGGACAGACTAGATTTTGCTACGTGTTGCCGGTGAGTGCTAGAGAGGCGCTTGTCGAGGTAGCTATCTATAGTGAGGCGCCTTGGTCACAGGATAGGTATGACGCCATCTTGTCATCCTATATTGAGGAGTACATGTCTCCCATCGAGTATACCATTACAGAGCGGGAGTATGGGGTCATACCCATGTCTACTGCTAGGTTTTGGCAACAAGACACCCAGCGACTGATACACATCGGTACTGCAGGCGGTGCGGTCAAGCCTAGCAGTGGCTATGCCTTCGGCCGTATACACGAGCATAGTGAGTGGATCGTAGACCGCATCCTTGCGGGCCAGACTATCAGCGGCAGTCCTTTCAGGTCTCGCTACTATCACTACGATGCCACACTACTACACGTACTACTTGTACAGCAGCTAGACAGCGAAGAGATCTTCCATTGGTTGTTTCGCCGCAATGATGCGGATAGCGTGCTTGCATTCTTAAATGGGGAGTCTACCTGGTGGCAAGAGTTGAAACTCTGTGCCTCGATGCCCGTAGCTCCATTTACTCGTGGCCTGCTTCATTCGTTAGCAACCTAATACATATTCAGATTATTACATATAATAATATATTGTAATACGTAGTAGTCTCTTCAGATATCTTTTATATATTTGCCTTACCTGTAAAGTGTATTTCTGATACACTGAGCGGACTCCCACTACAGTAAAGTATTCGTTTCAACTATTTCGTGCTATGACACCTCCTGTCTGGAAACCAGGTTGTGTGCATGGTCAGTTGTGCGATAAGGAACTACAAACTTTACACTTAAGGTCGAACAATGAGAAAGTTCTACAAGCCCAAATGGGTCTGTACGTGGATGATGTCTATTATCTCCGTATTTACGTTATTTACTAGTGATGCCATTGGACAATGCAACACTAGCCCTGGTACTGTATCAGGAGTCGTATTTGATGATACTAATGCCAATGGCATTAGAGATCTCGGTGAGCCTCCCATTGATGGAGTCGTGGTCACAGTTGACGGTGCTGAGATAGACGATATGGCTACGGCGATCTCTGGTCGAGATGGCAGCTATAGTATCACTGGCTTAGAGGATGGGACAGCGATACGACTGATGTTTGACTTTGACGCTATGTCATATACAGAGTCTCAACATGGTCGAGCAGACCACTCTGCAGTGCAGTTCGCACAGGTACCTCAGTGCGGTATCAATCTATCACTAGCTACGATCGACTCGGGATGCGAGTCATCTCCCGAGTTATTCCTTACGTGTTTTGTAAGAGAAGAAGTAGATAACGCAAGGACGTCTACAGGTACTACCATTTTAGGTATCCCTGCTGCCTACAGTAGTAATCGCGATGCATACTCAGTTGCTACTCATGGCGAGCTAGGCTCAGTATGGGGTATAGCTTATAAAGATGCGACCGATGAGATATTCTCAGCTTCTTTTGTAAAGCAATATGCAGGACTTAAGGACGGTCACGGAGCGATCTTTAGGACTGTTGCTGATGGCAGTGGTGGTTACACGACGAGTAATTTTGTTAATCTTACAGACCTCGGTGTCACTATGGCGCCACTGCAGGTTACAGATGTAATGGACTGTGACTACGGTCAGCAAGTAGGTAAGTATGGTCTTGGTGCTATGGTCTTGAGCCCCTCGGGACAAGACCTATTCGTCGTTAATATCAGTGAAAATCAGATCGTCAAGATAGATACTGAGGATCCTAGTGCCGCTACCACATACAATGTTCCAGATCCTGGTTGTGGCTCACACAGAGCATTTGCCTTGGAGTGGTATAATGATAGACTTTTTGTTGGCGTTACATGTACGCAGGAGCAGGAAGACGGTTCTGCGGAGGAGAAAGATCAGGCGTCGAGTGCTGTGATTTATAACTTAGATACAGAGTCGGGTGCCTTCGAGCATGAGTTTACGACCGATTATATTGATGGACACTGGGGAGACTACGGTCCTTCTAGTTCTAGAGTCGCTCACTGGTTGACAGATATATCTTTCACAGGTGAGGGTAATATGGTTCTAGGTATATCCGATAGGGTAGGCCATAGATACTGCGATGACTTCAGCGGTGTATTGCATGGTCAGTTTCCAGATATTTTAATGGTGCATCGTCAAAATGGTGCTTGGGTACTAGAGAATAACGGATCTGCCGGCGAACTTACTGGTAGCGGTGTAGGCAATGGCCAAGGACCAGGTGGTGGCGAGTTTTTCGGTGACGATTTCTGGCCGGCTAATCCTGTAGCCCACCCCGAGGTAGCCTTAGGTAGTGTGTTTTCAGTGCCGGGGACAGATATGGTAGTTGCTACGGTATTTGATCCTGATCAGGAAAGCTATTCTGGTGGCTTACATACTTACAGTGCCACTACTGGTGAATTACTTAACAAAGTAGAGCTATATAGCTACTCTATAGATGTAGAGTTTGGTAAGGCTACGGGATTTGGTGGTATTACTAGTAATTGTATGCCACTATCCGTACAGATCGGTAACTATGTCTGGGACGATGCAAACAATAATGGCGAGCAAGATGCGGGCGAAGGCCCCGTACCTGGTCTAGACCTCGTTCTTTACGATAATGATTGTAACATCGTTGGTTCAACTACCACAGATGTAAATGGTAACTACTCCTTCGGTCAGTCCAACGTGAGTGGTACAGGAATAACGCCAGGTGGTCAAT
Source organism: uncultured Saprospiraceae bacterium (assembly GCA_964389475.1). Classification (GTDB taxonomy): domain Bacteria; phylum Bacteroidota; class Bacteroidia; order Chitinophagales; family Saprospiraceae; genus CAYMFD01. Next base: position 23,879 of record CAYMFD010000004.1, on the reverse strand, counting down.
ATTATATAGGTATAGCTGACACACAACTAGATGCAGCGGCAGAGTTCGTTACGATTAGTAATACCAATTACATCATATCTGCAGTAGGTGTAGATGATGCTACGGGTAACGACGCCTCTCTGGGTACTCGCGCTACATGTGGTAGCCAAGTGGTGGTGCCTGTTACGGCGCCTGCAGCTGGTACTAACGACTATAGCTTTGACATAGGGCTGAGCTCTAACTTAGAGTTTGACCTGGCACTACGCAAGATGGTCGTGAGTAACCCATACGTAAGAGCGGGTGACCTGGTAGACTTCGAGATAGAGGTATTCAACCAAGGTAACTACTCGGCCAAGGATATTATCATTACAGACTTCATACCATCGAGTATGACCTTTGATGAGACACTAAATCCAGCTTGGGAGTTAGGAGAGCGAGGTATGATTACCTATCGAGTGAAGGATAAGTTGAGTCCCGGTACATCAACGACTGTGGCACTTAGCCTTACCGTAGATGGTGGTGGTACTGATTATATTAATGTTGCAGAGATATCTGATGCAAGTGATTTACAAGGAGGCCATCCCACGGACACCGACTCTTCTTATGATAGTAACCCCGATAATGATAATGGTGGTGACTGGAATACAGCAAGTGATGACGAAATATCTGATACGGGTGCTTTCGATGAGGATGATCATGATCCAGCATCAGTTGTCGCATTTGATCTAGCGCTTAAGTATGAGCTAGTAGGCTCTATACGGAGGCATAAGGGTGAGTCAGTCGAATTCCTTGTCAGTGTATACAACCAAGGTAATGTCACAGCTGATGAGTATGACCTAATAGTTTACAATAATCCTGACCTAGAGTTTGATGCAATACGCAGCCAAGGCTGGAATGAGATTAATGGCTCTTACAGGATGTTTATCCAAGAAGACCTCGAGCCTGGTCAAAGTAAATCGTATAGTATATTCTTGGATATTTCAAGAGAGTCTGAAGAATCACAACTAGTCCAGTATGCTGAAATAAGTAGGGCTGTGGCACTGCATACGCTGACATTATCTGACTTTGACAGTGATCCTGATGCTAATCCATCTAATGATATAGGTGGGGAGATCAATACACTGAGAGATAACTTACTATCTGACAACGGTGCCATAGACGAGGACGATCATGATCCTGCTTATGTAATCGTTGATGTGGTAGATCTAGCTCTCGTCAAGCAAGCGGTTAGTACTGCAGCAGTGGCGGGTGAGGTGTCTACATTTGAGATAACAATTACCAATCAGGGTACAGTACCAGTTTATGCCGTAGATGTCATAGACTACCTACCGGAGGGCTTGAGCTTACAAGATCCTGATTGGAATGATAAGGGCGGTAGCGTGGCTACGAGGACCCTAGCCTTTACAGATGGTCTGGGATACAACCAGTCGCATACTACTACGATTAGTACATTAGTCGACGTTGATGCACCTACCATAATGATCAATGTAGCTGAGATCACTGGCTATAGAGATCAAAATGATGCAGACCTAAGTCGATTTGACATTGATTCGCGAGCAGATGATATCCCTAGTAATGATATCGGAGGTCAGGTCAATACTTCAATGGATAATAACATCGGTGCTGATCCTAGGGATGATGAAGATGACCAAGATCCAGCGATGCTAGTCTTATCTGCTTTCACACTGACAAGAGATTCTTGCCTAGCAAATGCCACCACGTCCATGGACGGCCTGTTTTTGGTAGAATTTGAGGTGACTTCTTCTCCTGGAAGCTCTTGGTCGGTAGTGTCATCAAGTAACATTTATGATGCGGCTAGTACGCCTGGTTCTTTGGTAGATCTAGATGGTACGTTCCTGGGAGAGACAGGCGTAAATTCTGGCGTATCTACTTATACGCTTACGGCAGTATACCAGGATGGCATAGACTATAGCTTTGATATAGAAGATAATAATGGCACAACCATGTCATACAGCGGCACAGCTAGCGTATACCCAGATATAAATATAGCTGGTGAGCGATCACTTTGTGCAGGAGCAACCACTACATACACTGCTTCTGGTTTGGCATCAGGCGACTATACTTGGACTCTGCCTAACGGTGGTACGCTGTTATCAGGTCAAGGCACTCCTAGCGTAAGTGTCCAGTGGCCCAATGCAACTGGTATAGCATATGCTGTTGAGGCCTCTAGTACGGATCCTACCTCGTGCATAGCACCTGCGAGCCTACCAGTAGGACTAGGTACAGGTGGCGCCACGATGAGCTGCTACGGATCACTTAACATATCACTTAATCACGATTGTGAGATAGTAGTCACCCCACAGACTATTAGCTCGACTCCTATAGACCCTAACGATGGCTTTAGCGTAATGCTACTATTGAACGGAGAGGCCATCCCAGGCAACACACTAACCGATGTACACATAGGAAAACAGATCGCGGCTAAATTGATAGACGGGTGTGGCAGCAACTCATGCTGGACAACCATAACGGTAGAGGACAAGATGGCACCTACAGTGCAAGTCCCCGACACAGTATTTGTATCATGCACAGACATGCCTACGTACATGCCGCAGGCGATGGACAATTGTAATAACCCTGTGAGTAGTATCGTCGAGACATTCCGCACAGAGACTAGATTACACTGTGACTCGAACTATGTATTACGTGCTGATGTAGCATACGTAGCTACAGATATATACGGTAATGCATCGCAGCCGACTTCTACAATTATTTTGGTAGAGAGACCGCAGCTAGATTCCATGGTATTCCCACCTAACCTTATGGATACGCTACAACTTACTTGCGGTACTTTTGATACAGTAGGTGTAGGTTTTCCAGCTATTGAGGAGACAGGCTATCCACGTCTAGGCAACATAGACCTAGTGCCTGGTATAGATCTAGGTATATGTAACATCGGCGTATCATCTAGTATACGTCGTATGGGTAAGATTGACTGTACGACCAAGTATGCTCGAGACTTCACGATTTACGAAGCATGGTGCTCTAATGGGGTACTACTTCAATACACACAGATTATCGAGGTGCTTGACGATAGTGAGCCAGTCTTCGATAATATACCAGATGACTTCTCAGCGCTGGCTAACAGCGCTACCTGTATGGCTTCTCTACTATTACCGACAGTAACTGCTACAGATGGTTGCTTAGGTGATCAGGCTGATATCATAGTGAGAGTAAATGGAGCTATCGAGACTAGCCCTATCGCTACTTTGCCGATAGGTATGAATGAGATACTATATTTTGCCTCTGATGATTGCGGTAATCGCGACTCTATTCGAGTAATGGTAGACGTTGACTACCTCGATGGTCCTACAGTAATCTGTGATCAGGAGACCGTCGTAGCTATCAATGCGCAAGGCGTAGCTTATGCGTATGCCAGTACATTCGATGATGGCAGTTTCGTAGGTTGCGGATCTATAGATAGTATGAAAGTACGTAGAGTTGGCGATGTCGACACATGCGGATTCAACTCTACGACATATACAGATTTTGTTGAGTTCTGTTGTGAGGAAGTCGGTGACTCCGTCATGGTAGAGCTCGCAGTATGGGATGATAATGGTAACAGTAATAGTTGTATGGTTTCTGTATTCGTACAGGATGCTATACCGCCAGTGATCACCTCTTGCCCATCGGATATTACGAGATCTTGTATGGATGATTTCTCAGACCTCACCGTGTTTGGAATGCCTACAGCGGTAGACCAGTGCTCTGTCACTATACAAGAGCTTGACCCTATCGATAATCGTGATGGTTGTGGAGTAGGTACTATCATGAGAAGGTTTATCGCTTTTGATCAGACGGATACCGTTACTTGCGACCAGGTGATTACAATTGAGTATCAGAATCCATATGCTTTTGACCCTGTAAGAGACAGCTTCCCTGCTGATCTAGATACGATGCTCTGCGATATTGCAGATCTTGCAAGTCTGACGCCAGATAACTTGCCAGTAGGTTTCGGGGCTCCCATAATCAGAGCCGGTGGCACATGCAGTAATGTAGGTGTAGGCTTTAGAGATACGATCTTTACTACCTTCCCTAGTGATACAACAGTTTTGGCCAAGGTTTTACGTACTTGGACCATCGTTGACTCATGCAGTAGTAATCCAGACTTTATAGTGTTCGTAGGTCAGCAGACGATCAAGGTGACTAGACAAGAGGTGTGTGACTTCATGGATGTCGCACTTATCAAGCAGCTAAACACAGTACAGACGCAACTGCCCGTACGTATTAATGACCTAGTGACTTTTGATATCACAGTATGTAATCAAGGAAATACGATAGTAGAGCAGGTTGAGGTCGTAGACTATATACCTACTGGCCTGACGCTATCAGATGCTAATTGGACATTGACTGGTAATATGGCTACAAGGAATCTCACGCCAGGCGCTGGTCTGCCAGTGGGTGGATTGTTACCTGACGTAGATAGTTGTGCTGTCACGACGATTACGCTATCTATTAACGCAGATGCTTCTCCTAGCACAGTGCTTAATTACGCTGAGATTAAATCTAGTACAGATGAAAATGGCGATACGGTAGACGCAGACTCTACACCTGATATGAATCCTGATAACGACGGAGACGTATTCCCTGGTGATCCGCACGATGACAGCTTAGAGGATGGCCCTGATGAGGATGACTACGATGTGGCAGACGTACCATTGTTTGATCTTGCCCTTCGCAAGACGACGAGTGCTACGCCTCCATTCGCTCTAGGCGATGTGGTTACATTTGACATCGAAGTGATCAACCAAGGTAATGTAGATGCCACCGACGTAGAGGTTACCGATTACATCCCATGTGGATTTTCACTCTCGCCTAGTAGTACGGCATGGGTGCTTAATAGTGCTGATAATACGGCCACTACTACGATACCTTCTATAGTAGTAGCTGGTGCAGTGACAGTATCTATCGACCTTGTAATAGAGGCTTGTAATGATACAGATGCTTATATCAATGTTGCAGAGATCTCAGCAGCACGAGATGGTGATGGTAACCCTGCTGTAGATATCGATAGTAATGCTGATAGTACCGCTAATAATGACAACGGTGGTCAGGCGGGTACTAATACGGATAACACGGTCAATAACGAAAACGGTGATGAAGATGATGCTGATCCTGCTGTTATAGTCCTCACATATTGTGATATATGTCCAGGACTAACTCTATCTAGTCTACCCAATATTACTAGAGGTGTGATACCTGGTCAGTGCGATACGGTAGTCAATATACCGGTACCACAGCCTGTCGCTAATCCATGTGGAGAGCTTGGAGTTTTGACATTTACTACTCAATACGAAAATGATGCTCCAGTTGCGGGTGTCGGTGACAATGCTAGTGGTTCATTCCAGGCTGGTACTACGACGGTGACCTATACGCTTACATCGATTTGTAATATGACAGGTGTACAGCAGTCATTTACAGTTACTGTACTAGATGATGATGGACCAGTATGTAATCCTGACCCTATAGTACACCCAGTGATTACCATTACCAATGGTGCACCAGTAGCTACGCTAGACACACAGTTTCTGCTCAGTCAGTTTACCGACCTATGTAGCGGAGTGGCACCTAACATCACGCTTAGTCAAGGTACATTCGACTGTAACGATGCGCTTGCAGGCTCGGTAACATTTGATGTCACGGTAGAGGATGTCAACGGTAATGCTACGACATGTACGGCATCGGTTGTTGTCAACGAAGAGATAGCACCGGTATGTAATGCGATTGATATTTCAGTAAACCTTGATGCTAGTGGATCTGCAACTATTCTGGGTTCAGACATCGTGCCGACTCCAATCGATGAGTGCGGTACAGTGGTGTCAGTGACAGTCATGCCGGATGCATTTGACTGTAGTAATGTCGGTCCCAATACAGTGACGGTTAGTATTACAGATGATAGCGGCAATGTCACCGCTAACTGTACAGCTATAGTAACAGTAGTTGATACAATAGGTCCGGAGTGTAATCCTGACCCAATAGTACACCCAGTGATCACGATTACTAATGGTGCCCCAGTAGCGACTCTGGATACGCAGTTTCTACTCAGTCAGTTCTCTGATGTGTGTGGTACTGTAGATCCCAACTTTATAGTGCTTAGTCAAGGAGAGTTTGGTTGTGCTGATGCGCAGTCTTCCCCCGTGGTCTTTACGGTCACGGTACAAGACAATAGTGGCAACTCTACTACATGTACGGCATCCGTAACGATCGAGGAGGATATCGCACCTACCTGCAATGCGCAAGACGTGACGGTATACCTTGATGCTGCTGGCGACGGTTCGACCTCTGGTAGTGAGATCGTACCTAACCCAGTCGATGACTGTGGTATGGTTACCCTCGTAGAGGTTACTCCTTTTGATTTTGATTGTAGTAACCTAGGCCCCAATACAGTGACAGTTAACATTACAGACGACAATGGTAATGTGACTCAAAATTGTACAGCTACGGTTACTGTAGTCGATACTATAGCTCCAGTATGTAATCTCAGAGATATAACAGTAAGCCTCACAGGCACTAGTGTCTCTGTAGACTTCAGTCAGGTAGATAATGGTACTTTTGATAATTGTGGCAACTTTACTACTACACCTACTGCTTGGTCGTTTGATTGTACGGATCTAGGACCTAATATGGTGACGGTACTCGTCACAGATGATAGTCAGAATACTACAACGTGTACAGCCACGATTACCGTAGAGGACGATACGCAACCCTTGTGTTCTACAGTAGATACCACAGTATATCTTAATGGTGGAGGAGTCGTAAACATCGATCCTAGCTTTGTCAATAATGGCTCATCACTAGGTTGTGGTGGAGTGCCTACGCTGGGTATTGATCGTACCTTCTTTGGGTGTCAGACACTAGGACCTCAGACGGTTACACTATTCATTATCGACGGTATGGATACTGTAGCTATGTGCCCGACAACAGTTACGGTACTTGATACGCTTAAACCTACTATTACTTTTGCTCCAGTAGTAGATGTAGACTGTAGTGAGTTTGAGACTAATAACCTACCGACTATTAGTAGTGACGACAACTGTGCTTCGTTTACGCCGCTAGTGATAGTTGACACGCTTGATACCTCTGGTCTCAATGTATGTGGCATAGGTACAATAGTAAGGACCTATACAGCGACAGATGGTAGTGGTAATTCAGAGACGGTTACTCAGATTATCAATGTTGGTAATGATGATCCGTTTACGATAGACGACATCACTTTCCCAGTAGCAGACACGACTATTACGTGCGAGGCAAACGGTGGTATGACCCCAAGTGCTGGCACAGTAACCATAGACACTGCTGACATAGACTGTGCTCTTGTTACGGTCACTGACACTTCATTCTTCAGTAACCCAGGCTCATGTCCTGATACTTTGGTGACGATTTGGAATATCGTAGATAGCTGTCAGTTCGATGGAGTATTTGACTTGGTTGGACCGGGTGAGTTCCAGTTTAGGCAGCGTATCGCCATTATAGATACAACTGCTCCAGTGATCAATTTCCCACTGGCTAATGCTGGTGATACTTTATTCTTCTTCGTTGATACACTGCCTTGCGAGCTGTTCTTGTCCTTCCCAGCTACGGTGATGGACTGCTCTCCACTAGACACAGTATTTAATGATAGTCCACACGCTGATAATCCAGCTAGCGCATCGCCTAATGGTACGTACCCTGTAGGTATTTATGACATCACGATTACTGCACGAGACGAGTGTCAGAATGAGTCTACGTTTGAGTACGTAGTTTCAGTTCAGGATACTAATACCATCGAATATCGCTGTGTTAAGCTTTTCGTAGATATACCTGATACGCTAAGTCTGGAAGTTTCAGCCAATGACTTCTTATTCATTACTGACCTTGGTTGTAACGACCCTTCATCATTGACGGCGTCATTTGGACCTGCTATAGGCGACTCTCTATCTACGTTTTCGTGTGGAGATCTGGGTGATAGCACTATTTTCTTACAAGTGTACATTGATGGTCAGCTTGTTGAGGATAGTTGTAAGACTTTGATCACAATTGAGGATCCTGGTATGTTCTGCCCTAGTACGAGGACTATGGCTAGCATCAACGGTGATGTGCTCACTGTACGAGGTACAGCACTACCTCAGACCTATGTAGAGCTTGAGGGCGGCGAAGTAGATGACATGACAGATGCAGCAGGACACTTTGCATTTGGTGATATGCCAGTAGGTGGCGATTATATGGTCAAGCCATATAATAATAATGATCCACGTTTAGGGGTCTCTACTCTAGATATGATCCTGATACAGCGACATATACTAGGTCTTCAGCGATTCGATGATCCGTATAGTTACCTCGCAGCAGATATTAACGATAGTGAGTCGCTTACAGGCTCTGACGTTGTTGAGCTACGACAGCTGATCCTAGGTATCACTGGAGAATTTAGCAACAATACATCTTGGAAGATGGTGGATGCTTATCAGACCTTTGATGACCCTTCTGAGATACTCTATGAGGCGAGAGAGGATAAGCTCATACTCGACCTACAGTACGATGTAGTAGCCGACTTTACGGCTGTCAAGATCGGTGATGTCAATGGCTCTGTAGATGTAGGTCTACGTGGCGATAGGCTTGCTGATAGCCGCAGTGCGACTTGGCTAGAGACTGAGTTAGTCGATGGGCAGATCGTATTTACAGCTAGTAGAGATCTGGATATGAGAGGTCTACAGCTGGTGCTAAATGTGCCAGGCCTGATAGACGTAGAGGCAGTAAATATTGATATCGCCACAGATGATTACTACTACGATAATGAAAAGTTAGCGATCAGTTGGATCAATGCTAGTGGTACTTCGATCCAGGCAGGTGATGCGCTATTTGCTATCTCACAAGATGCAGACAAGTTGTCTCGTAGCTATACGCTGGCAGATGATATTCCTTCTGAGGTCTACCTAGGCGAGCAACTTGACGTTGTGCCTGTCGAGTTGCGTTCAGCAGCACTTGGTGCCGATATGTCACTCATAAAGAATGCACCTAACCCATGGTCAGATATGACTGAGATAGGGGTAGTTGTAAGTGAGACTAGTCAGGTCCAGATAGTGATCTCAGACGTAGCTGGTAAGGTCGTCAAGACGATGACGGAGACATGCTACCCTGGTGTCAATAAGGTGATTATAAGTAGGTCAGACCTACATGCAGCAGGCTTATACTACTATACCGTCACTGATGGTAAGTCTACTATGACGCAGAAAATGATATTGCTAGACTAGGCCCAAGGCCACTCAGCATTTAATTACATAGTACAGAAGGTCTATCCGTCATTGGCGGGTAGACCTTTTTGCTTTTCTAAGACCATTTTACAACGATATGCATTACTTTTTCTACTTGGTTTTCACATTATTTCTATGCCCTGACAATTTTATATCGTCGTGAGTAGGGATACCTTGCCGATCTTGTGTCCCTATCGTGTATGGGTGTATATTCGCACCTAGATGATACAGCTCATCGATCTCGGTCGTACTGTTGTATAATAATGCCTGTCTAAGATGAGTTTGAGTATTAAGCCAGTAGCGTACGCTGCTGTACTTTGTGGTGTAGTAATGATGTCATTTACTTCTTTTTTCAAAAGAGGAGAGGTGATTGATTCATTTAATAATGTGCCTGTCTACTATAATGGAGAGGACTTCACTAATGTGTCTGGTCGCAATACTACTATCGATGGGTACAACTTAGGCTTAAAATACCAATGCGTAGAATTCGTCAAGCGATACTACCACAATCACTACAGTCACAAAATGCCCAATACTTACGGGCATGCCAAGGAGTTCTTTGATCCGTCGTTGCCCGATGTAGCATTTAACTATGATCGCGGCTTGATGCAGTATCGCAATATCAGATACGAAGCTCCTCAGGTCGGAGACTTACTCGTTTATGATGGTCATGGTAGCAATCCTTTCGGCCATGTCGGTATCATCTCTGAAGTAAGCGACAGCTACGTAGAGTACATATCCCAGAACGTAGGCGAAAAAACTAGACAGCGTATCAAGCTAGTGGAGTTTCAAGGTATCTACACGATCGCGGATTATGATGTGCTTGGTTGGTTACGTATGACTGAGTAGACTTGCTGCTCCATCGATTGCGAGACCGTTTTCTCGACTATAGCTACCATTTCCGCTCTATTGGGTAGTGTAGCTACACGTGCAATCATCTCACATTTTTTTCATATCAATAGGCTTAGGATCAGTTGTTTTAACCCTTTTGTCGCCGCGGTCTCATTTTTATAATTGGCGTTTTGATTAACTTGCACTATGCTGCGAGTATCCACCCTGATAATGATCACTGTCCTGTCGATCTCTACGATCTATGGTCAGCACGGTCGTTGTGGTGCTGATGATAAACTCGCTGCACTACCAGACTACACTGCCCAATTACTCCATGACTGGGAGCATACGGTCAGTCGCCGATCAGTAGCGACAGATAGTCTCGTCATCCCCGTCCATATTATCATAGTGCATACGCCTGGGCAGGCAACAGGGCAGGGCTTTAACTTGTCATACGAGCGGATACTGTCACAGATCGAGGCGACCAACAAGGACTTCAGAAGGCTCAATGATAATCGAGGTGATACGCCTCCTGAGTTTCCCGTAGGTGACAGCAGGATATCTTTTCAGCTATCCAGTATCGATCCTGATGGTCAGCCGACGGATGGCGTCACGAGGTATGCTACAACTGATGATTTTGATCAGGCAGAGTCCGCCATTAAGAATGCCACTCGCTGGCCCAGAGATACCTATCTCAATGTATGGGTAGCACCTACGCTTGATGACTTAGGCTTTGCGTATATCCCTAGTGTGGTATCCCTACCCAATGCCTCTCTGGATGGTTGTGCCGTGATTACACAGGCCTTTGGTGGTCCCGGCTTTGCGACCTTCATACCCTACAACCTAGGACGAACGCTTACTCATGAGATAGGCCACTATCTGGGTCTCAGGCACATATGGGATCGTGATGGCTGCGGTAGCGATGACGGCATTGCGGATACGCCACGCCAAGATACCAGCCACTTCGGCTGCCCCGTACATCCCCGCCCTAGCTGTAACAATACGGGTGATATGTTTATGAATTACATGGACTATACGGATGACGCCTGTATGTCGGCATTTAGCCTCGGCCAGATCGACTATATGTGGCAGATCATCAATGGGTCTAGACGTTCTCTCCTCACTGCTGGGGATAGAGCTTTCGAAGTGATCATGCCGGTAGAGGTAGCGGTCATTGATCAGTTTTCTCCTACCTGCCATGGTGGATTTGATGGTCGCATTACGGTTGCTGGCTCAGGTGGTGTGGGCAACTATCGCTATCGTGTCAACGGTGGCCCCCTGCAAGGCAATCCTACATTTAGGTTTCTACAGGCAGGGTCCTTTGTAGTGGAGGTGATCGATAATGACGGCCTCAGCGCTGCAAGTGATACCATCGTGCTGACAGAGCCACCACCCATTGAGATACGGCAGGTAGATGCCAATTCTCCGTTATGCTTCGGCGACGCCACAGGCTCTCTCGACCTACTGATAGACGGAGCTCAGGGGACTGTCACGCTAGAGGTAGGTGCCGGAGTAGTAACTGGTCTGTCGATAGATAGTCTAGCAGGCGGACTAGTACAGATACGGGCTATCGACAGTGTAGGATGCATGGTTGATACCGTGCTAGAGCTAGCGGCACCTGACCTTATTACACCCATGCTTACGGTAGAGGACATCACTTGCTTTGGTGATGAGAATGGGGCTGTGTCCTTTGTCGTATCGGGCGGTAGGTCACCTTACCAGTTCGGCTTCGATGGTCTGCGCTACAACGAGGACGATAGATACGATGGCTATGGTCCTGGTCGCTACCTCGCCTATATACGCGATGATTTTGGCTGTACGGTGACGGATTCTTTTGTCATCAGCCAGCCCGATAGCTTGCGGGTGGACCTCCTTGTCTCTGATGATGGTGTCGCTGCTATGCCCCAGGGTGGTACCCCGCCGTACCGCTATCAGCTCAATGGTGGGCCGATCGTCACGGATAGCCTCTTCGTAGGGCTAGCGGCTGACAGGTATGAGATTACGGTGCTTGACGCTAATGACTGTAGCGCTACGAGTTTCGTCATACTTACGACTACCGAAGAGGTGGAGTCATCGAGATCTAGTCTCTTTTGGCCGCAGCCAGCTAGCACAGCGATCAGTGTAGATCCATGCGTGCTCGAGATGTCGTTCTATAGTGTGTCATCGCAGTCGGCACTAGTCCGTCTTGATACACGTGATAGGAGTAGCGTCCCACTAGACGACTTGCCTCCTGGTTTATACGTTGTAGTCCTCGACCTAGACGATGGGAGTAGGACGATTGATCGCCTAATTGTCCTTCGGTAATACCGTTTCTTTCTTGGTTTAATGCCGATGCATATTTAATGGCGCTGATGAAACTAGCACCCAATTTAGATGGTAATCGGTATAACGAGCTAATCGTATTTTTGCACCTATGAAAGATAGTGCCATAGTAATTATCATCCTCCTATCTGTCGCCTGTACGCCAGAGCAGCCTGTTAAGCCCATACTGCAGGGAGAGAAGACCGCTGAGATTACCGAGATCTTCAATGTAGAGAATAAAGATGGTGAGCATACCATCGGAAAGCTCCGATATAAAGAGCATAATGAGTATCATGGAGATCAATTGTTCGGTACGATTTATTATAACAGAGATGGTAGTATACGTGGCAAGTCGATTCTGCGATATGAAAACGGCAAGCTACCCTCTGGAGCAGACTTTATAGATCCGCAAGACAGCGTGATGAGTTTTTACAAATACATCCATGATGAAAAAGACCGCAAGAAGCAAGTCATTGCCTTTGACCCGGTCAACAAGGAGATACTGCGAGAGGAGCGATTCTTTTATGACAGTAAGGATCGACTCAAGAGCAAGTTGATCATGGATGACGCAGGTGTTGTCCGTCAGCGCTTTAACTGGACCTACGATTACTATGGCAATGAGAGAGCCATGATGGCTGACCATGGTGACAATACACCATTGACGACACATGAGCACCGCATCACCAAGTATGATGCCGATAGTCTATGGGTCGAGAAGTGGACTTTCATCAATGACGAGCCATCCGCTTACTACAAGATCAAGAGACGATGATAAGACTAACGCTATTCCTCTTGATTGCCACCCTCTCTGCATGTCGCAGTCAGAAGTCTGATGTGCCGACCAGTGAGGGTCTATCGTTTCTAGATAGCCTAGCCGCTACTGACTACCTCTTACATGGCGACCAAGACGGCTACTACGACCTCATGTCGCCGGCGCATATGTCTATACAGGCTAGAGATACGGTCACATACCCTAGTATCGATGTTCATCGAGCGGCCTACCTCGCTACTATGCGCAGTCATGTTATGCCTTGGTCTAGTGAAGAGGTCGTCCTCATGCAGTCCCTGATGGATACCGCTCGCATACTGGTAGAGCAGCTCAACCCTGCGTTGTGGCCAGATAACATCAAGATGATCAAGGTTGATCCCGTACACTATGGCAATACGGTATATTACACCCTAGGCGATGCCATCGTCTGGCCAGCCAATATATTTAAGGCCTTCACCATTGATGGGCAGCTGTTGGTAGCCTTGCACGAGGTGTGGCACTTACTCAGTCGTGACCATCCGAGCCTCAAGGATAGCCTATACGGCGAGATAGGGTTTTACAGGCATGGCTATGATATAGACATGGGCCCGACACTGTCACAGCGCCTCTTGGTCAATCCTGACGGCGTGACGATGGATCATGCTATACGCCTCACAGATCCTAAAGGCGACCGATCGGTAGAGGCTATACCCTTGATAGCTAGTCGATTTGCAGATTACAGGCCTTCGATGCCCGAGTTTTTCGCCTACCTGCACTTTGACCTGCACGAGCTAAAGGTGCGGTCAGGCAAGGCTTATGTAGAGGTCAATGATGATGGTACGAGTCAGATGGATCCTGTCTTTTTCCCTTCTTTCTTTGAGCAGATAGAGGACAATACGCAGTACATCATCCATCCCGACGAGATATGCGCCGATAACTTTGTACTAGCCGTCAAGCAGGCCGGTGACTCACAGATGCCGCCACTGAGTGAGGAGGGCAAGCAGCTCCTAGACCGTATTGCTAGGCATTTGAGCACATTTAAAAAGTAGCCAGGCAATGTTCTTTTTACAATTACCAGGAGTCAGATTATCACTATCTCCTGTATCACCATATCTACCCATGATAGTTTCAATTATATAAAAATCAACGCTTTACAGCTGTCGTAGTAATCGAACTCAGGTTATTATCTTTGACCACGTTTTAGAAGACAGAACCCTTCCTAAAAAAGGAGATAAACCGACGTATGAAATTAAGCACCCGCTGGCTCAAAGATTACCTAGACTTTGACCTCAGTTCTGCAGAGCTCTCTGAGATATTGACACTTATAGGTCTAGAGGTTGAGGGCGAGGAGATGGTCGAGCAAGTGCCGGGAGGTCTTGCTGGAGTCAGGATCGGCCACGTAGTTACTTGCGGTAAGCACCCTGGCGCAGACAAGCTCTCGCTCACCACAGTCGACCTAGGTGGTGAGGAGCCTGTACAGATCGTATGTGGAGCACCCAATGTAGCAGCTGGCCAGAAGGTAGCCGTCGCTACAGTGGGCACTACACTTTACGACGCTGATGGCAAGGCCTTTAAGATCAAGAAGGGTAAGATAAGAGGCGAGGTAAGCATGGGTATGATCTGTGCCGAAGACGAACTCGGCCTCGGCGCTGGCCATGACGGTATCATGGTCCTGAGCGAAGATGCAGAGGTCGGAGCCGATGCCGCAGCGTACTTTGATATATCATCAGATGTGGTCTACGATATAGGATTGACGCCTAACCGTAGCGACGCCACCTGCCACCTAGGTTGTGCGAGCGACCTGCTGGCCTATCTTAAGATCAACAACGGCTCTAAGACCAGTATCAAAAAACCCTCTATCAGTGGCTTCGACGTTAAGCATACGAGCAAGCCCTTTGAGGTAGAGGTAGTCGATGCAGACCTATGTCCTAGGTATAGTGCCATCACTGTGACGGACGTAGAGATCGGCCCTAGCCCTGACTGGATGCAGGAGCGACTGCGGGCTATAGGCGTACGACCGATCAGCAATGTAGTAGACATTACCAATTTTATCCTACATGAGCTCGGCCAGCCACTACACGTATTTGATTATGACCAGCTCGGCGACAAGAAGATCAAGGTGCAGCGCCTAGCGGATAAGACCAAGTTTAAGACCCTAGACGATGTAGAGCGAGAACTGTCCGCTGACGATTTGATGATCTGCGACGGTGCGGATACGCCAATGTGTATAGCAGGTGTGTTCGGTGGTGCCAGCTCTGGCGTTACTGACGCTACGACTACCATATTGCTAGAGTCTGCACATTTTAATGCAGGCTCGATACGCAAGTCTAGCACCCGACACGGTCTACGTACCGATGCTGCCAAGGTTTATGAAAAGGGTAGTGATCCCAATGTGACGGTATTCGCCCTTAAGCGAGCGGCGCTATTACTACAGGAGTATGCAGGAGGCACTATAGCATCAGATGTGATCGATATCTACCCAGCAGAGGTCAAGCCTGTAGAGATTATACTCAGCTATAACAAGGTAACCCGACTGATGGGTGCCGAGATCTCTGCCGAGCAGATACAGAATATCCTGCGTGCTCTCAATATGGAGATCAAGCCACTGGACGAGGGCAGTATCAAGGTCTACGTCCCGACCAATAAGGCGGAGGTCTTGCGAGATGTCGACCTTATCGAAGAGATACTGCGCATCTATGGATTTAACAAGATCGAGGTGCCCAGCAAGATCAGCTCAACCATCACCTACCTAGACAAGTACGGCAAGCTCACGGTGTGCCAGCGTATCGCCGACCACCTCGCTAGTAGTGGATACAATGAGATGATGGGCCTATCCCTCATACCCAGTAAGGTGTATGATGGACATGACTTCGTAGATGCTGGAGCATTCGTATCGATTAATAATACGAGTAACATACATCTCGACATCATGCGACCGGAGATGATGATGAGCGGGCTGCAGTCCGTCGTCCATAATCATAATCGCCAGCAGTTGACGACCCGATTATTTGAGTTTGGCAAGTCCTACCTCAAGGCGGATGACGACTTTACAGAGACAGAGTACCTCACCTTGTTTATCAGTGGACAGCAGTACCCTGAGTCGTGGAGACATACCGATAAGCGTGCCGTAGACCTATACTCGCTCAAGCGTGCCGTACACCTCGTACTCGATCGCCTAGGCATAGCAGGTTACCAGATCAAGGAGTCGGAGGATAGCCGACTAGACTACGGACTGACCTACCACCGCGGCAAGCAAGTGATCGCCACATTCGGCGCGGTAAGTAGTAATATCGCCTCGCAGATGGGGCTCAAGGCAGACAGCTACTACGCTGAGTTACCTATAAATACGTTGGTAGCTGCTGCGGCTAGAGTCAGTGTTAGCGTAGCACCGATCAGCAAGTATCCGTCGGTACGTCGAGACCTAGCACTGGTTATAGATCAAGCGACTTCGTATAGTGATATAGAGGCTGTCGCCAAAAAAACAGGTAAAAAACTACTCAAGGAGATTGCTCTCTTTGATGTTTATGTCAATGAAGATCAGCTGGGCAAGGGCAAGAAATCCTATGCCATTAGTTATATCTTCGAGGATGTAGAGAAGACTTTAAAGGATAAAGAAATCGATAAGATCATGCAGCAAATGATAAGCACCTACCAGCAAAAGTTGGGTGCCGTCGTGAGGTCTTAGGGTTTATTAGGAAGTAAGAATATTGATAATAAGATAGTTATGGGAAAATTCAGATCTGGAGTACTACAAGGACAAGAGGTGACAGACCTCCTCAATTATGCCAACGAAAACAACTTTGCCATGCCTGCCGTCAACGTGGTAGGTAGCAATACGGTTAACGCTGTGCTCGAGACGGCCAGAGCGGTCAATAGCCCGGTGATCGTACAGTTTAGCAATGGCGGTGCATCGTTTATGGCAGGTAAGGGCCTCAGCAATGATGGTCAGAAGGCGGCTGTACTAGGAGGTGTCAGCGGTGCCATGCACGTACATAACCTAGCAGAGGCCTATGGCGTACCTGTCATACTACATACCGATCACTGTGCCAAGAAGCTCCTGCCGTGGATTGATGGACTACTAGACGCCAGCGAAAAACACTTCGAGGCGACCGGCCAGACACTCTACAGCTCTCATATGATCGACCTATCAGAGGAGCCATTAGAAGAAAATATCGCTACCTGTAAGGCCTACCTCCAACGTATGGATAAGATGGGCATGACCCTAGAGATAGAGCTCGGTGTCACAGGTGGTGAAGAAGATGGTGTAGATAACAGTGACGTCGATAGTAGCAAGCTATATACACAGCCAGAGGAGGTATACTATGCCTACCAAGAGCTCTCGCAGGTGAGCGACAAGTTTACCATCGCAGCAGCATTCGGTAATGTGCACGGCGTCTACAAGCCGGGTAACGTCGAGCTACGTCCTATCATCCTTAAGAACTCACAGCAGCACCTCATCGATAAGCTAGGCATCAAGGGCAATGACAATCCTATCAACTTTGTATTCCATGGTGGGTCAGGTAGTAGCCGAGCCGAGATCAGAGAGGCCATCGAGTATGGTGCCGTCAAGATGAATATCGATACTGACCTCCAGTGGGCATTTGCCAAAGGTATCCGTGACTACTACGAGGATAAGAAGGACTACATGCAGTCACAGATCGGTAATCCTGAGGGTGACGACCAGCCCAATAAGAAGGTCTACGACCCACGTAAGTGGTTGAGAGCATGCGAGGTGTCATTCGTAGACCGCCTCAAGGTGGCCTTCGAGGACCTAGACTGCCTAGACCGTAACTAATACCCAGATACCTAAACC
The DNA here is from genome assembly GCA_964389475.1 of uncultured Saprospiraceae bacterium. Lineage (GTDB taxonomy): Bacteria > Bacteroidota > Bacteroidia > Chitinophagales > Saprospiraceae > CAYMFD01. The sequence goes on along the minus strand of CAYMFD010000004.1, from coordinate 5,959 downwards.
ACCACCAGTAGTACGACTATGCCACTCGATACACCGCTCAGAGCACGACATGAGGCCTTAGGGGCCAGAATGGTAGACTTTGCTGGCTACATGATGCCGCTACAATACTCCAACATCAAGGAGGAGCACCTCGCCGTACGCAGCAATGTGGGCCTATTTGACGTGAGCCACATGGGCGAGTTTGTCGTGCGGGGCAAGGAGGCACTAGACCTCATACAGTCGGTAACGAGTAATGATGCTAGCAAGCTAGAGATCGGCCAGGCACAGTACAGCTGCCTGCCCAATGAGGTGGGCGGCATAGTGGATGACCTCCTAGTATATCGCCTAGACGAGGACCGATGTAGCGAGGGCGAGCGAGCCTACATGCTAGTCGTCAATGCTGGTAACATCCAGAAAGACTGGAAGTGGATTGCTGATCGCAATACCTACGAGACCGATATGATCGATATCAGCGGTCGTACAGGCCTACTAGCACTACAGGGCCCTACCGCCCAGCAGGTCCTACAGATGCTAACCGAGGTAGATCTAGATAGCATCCCCTTTTACCATCATAAAAAAGGCGCCGTAGCAGGGATAGATAATGTCCTGATATCAGCGACAGGTTATACCGGTAGCGGTGGCTATGAGTTATATGTCAATGCAGACAAGGTAGGCGACCTCTGGGATGCCCTCTCGCAGGCAGGCGCCTCCGTAGGCATGACGCTATGTGGACTAGGTTGCAGAGACACCCTACGACTAGAGAAGGGCTACTGCCTCTATGGCAATGATATCGACGAGACGACCAGCCCGCTCCAGGCAGGGCTAGGCTGGATCACTAAGCTCAAGAAGACGGTTGACTTCCCTAGTAAGCAGATGTTCATCAATGAGAAGAAAAACGGCATCGCCTCACGACTCGTCGGATTACTCGTAGATGCACGCAGAGTGCCACGCCACGGCTACCCCATCGTAGACCAAGATGGTAACCACATAGGTCGTGTGACCTCGGGTAGCCAGTCGCCTAGCCTCGATAAGCCCATAGGCCTCGGCTACGTAACTAAGGAGCACAGCGCCGAAGGTACCCAGGTACTTATCGACACAGGCCGTAAGCTTTTGCCCGCCACGACCGTCAAGGTGCCCTTTCTCTAGACTGACTTAGAATCATCGAATTCAGTCCATTGCTAAACAAAATAGCCCTAGATAGCTTTATCTACTTGCATTAGGGCACAAAGGACATGCAACTAGACGAAGGAAGGCAAAAATTTATACACGCCTGGGGTAACCTAGGGATCAACTGGGGCATCAATAAGACGATGGGCCAGGTGCATGCCTTGCTACTCGTCTCTAGCGAATCGCTCTGTGCCGACGAGGTCATGGAGGCTCTCCACATCTCTCGTGGTAATGTGAATATGAACTTACGTGCCCTCATTGATTGGGGTCTAGTCCACAAGCAGTTCAAACCTGGCGAACGCAAAGAATGGTTCGTTGCAGAAAAAGATATCTGGAAGGTATTTCAGAATATCATAGCCCAGCGCAAGAAGAAAGAGCTCGACCCTATGATCGCTGTACTCAATGAGATTTCCAATGTAGAGGCCAACTGCGAAGAAAGTGATGAATTTTGCAAGATGATCGAGGAGCTTAAGAGCTATAGCGAGAAAGCTGACTCGGCCCTTACCCACCTCTCAGAGAGTAAGGGTAACTGGCTCATGAGTGGCTTTATGCGTATGATGCGGTAGACGACGTTTTACGTTTGGACGTCTGACGTTTACCCGTCTGAGGTTTTCTCGTTCGACGTCCTGCGTCTTTTCGTTTACACGTCTCACGTTATTGTGTTTGTCCTTTTTCTGATGTTCGTCCTCCTGTTTCTCGTTATTTGGCTCAAAGGCATCTTAAGTCTTATACCATTTCTGATATCCGAACTTCGACATCCAAACTCTGAAATCTGATATTCGAAATCTGATATCCGAAATCCGCCCCCAACCCTATATGCAAGTATTTCTAATGTGATCGACCACCATAGATAACGCTTTGGTGTCTCCTCGAAATCTGTTTTAGCTAATATGACCAAGCTGAATTAAATTATTTCTTGTGTTTTAGATGACAAGAGTCGTGATCAGGTACTCATTTATAGATGATTGATAGTATTGTTTATTATATTGCCATAAGATAAACTCGTTTACTATGAATGGTTCAATAAGAATAAGATCGTGGCTTATAAGTGTAGTGATGCTCACTATGGTTGCATTCACGTGTGCCCAATCATCCTCGGTCTTCTATGCGCCGCTGGAGGGATCGACAAACATGATACGTGGCTTTGAAGTTGCAGATGATCAATTGATCATATCATCGGTATTTCGGGTGCCTACACAGCCGGGATCTAACAATTTTGCTCAAGTACCTGTAGTTTGGTCATATGATGAGGAGCTAGATTCGCTTTTCAGTTTCACAGATAGGCTTAGTGATGGGTCTTTTCCCTTCAGTACAGGACTTGTTGTCCACAATGATATTGTTTTTACACACCATGAGATCATCAATGATCCAGAGCAGAGGGCAACTGTGGAGCTGTTAGATCTTCAGGGAAGTCAGTTAAGCAGCTTTTCTTACAGTACGGAAGAAGCCCTCGGAGTCTGGGGCATCGAGGTGTTTGACTCAACGATATACCTGGCATCAGAACGAGGGGTAGGAACAGATACCTCTCGAAGCGTTCTCGAGGCACGATCAGTGTCCGGCGACCTCCTTTGGTCTACAGCCTTCAATGACGGCAACAGTCAAAACAAAATCCGCTACATCAAGGACTACAACGACACGACGATCATCATCCAACTATTTGAGCGGGATGGGGGTGCTGGTTGTCAGAACAGGGAGCGACACTTTCTTCAGACCATCGACAAGCGTACGGGAGCGATCGTACTGGATGTGGACGTGACCACGTATCTAGATGACAACTCTGGTCCTGCCCCTTTCACCTTTGCTGATAATGGTGATTTGATTTGGTTTCAGTGGTCTAGTAATGTGCAGAGTCTAGGTTCGCATGGCAACATCGTACGCCTGACCTTCCCTGAGCTAGAGGTTGCGTGGGAGGCGATTTTGCCCAGGGATGTGCTTGAAAATAGCCGCAGCTATGATGCTTACGACATTACCAACACATCTAGTGGCGATATACTAGTCTGTGGCAGAGTCCTCCAATGCCCGCATCGTTTTGGCCCGCAGCGTGGTGAACTTTGCCAGTACCGTAGTTTCGCAACTCGTCTCACGCCTGATGGAGAGGTGATTTGGCATCGTGTATTCTCTGTCCCCAATGAGTTTTTACCTATCGATCAATATGAACGCTATGTAGATAGCTATCTTATTGACATCCATGAGCGATCTGATGGCAGCATTATCACAGCAGGTTCGGCCGCCTATCTAAACAATGCTGCCTTTGTCAACCACCCAGATAGTACCGACTCGTGGTACATGATCCTAGAGCTAGATGGTGAGACGGGTTGCCTAGCAGGTGAGGAGTGTGTCGAGAATATTGTATTGGATGGTCAGGTGGTTGATACGACGGGCCTGATCTTCCCTATCGGTACCCAGTGGACGTACGAGTATAGGGAGCTGGAGCCGCTGCGTGTTGTCAATACGACGGTGACATTTGAGGTGGTAGATACGCTAGACTTCGGTGGTAGGGCAGCAAGTCGGGTGGTGAGTACCCTCGGCGATACGATCTATCTCAGCGAAGAGGGTATGAATGTGTATGTCTACGACGATCGCATAGATGACTATGTCCTGACGTTTGACTTTGACGCCAATAATCGATACAGTGATTCGATCACCTACTTCCGTCCATGGGAGGAAGATTTTGTGCGGACGCAGGTACGGGTAGATAGCCTTACCATTACATTTACAGGAGATGATAGAGGTCTTGAGACGACGCAATTGATTGAGTATGACGTCATCACCGAGTCGCCATTTCTAGATCGCGATACCTTTATTTTTACGAATACTATTGTCGAGCTGATTGGTAGGCTTTATGGTGGTGGAGTTGTGCGGAGCCCATTTCACTGGCCAGATGCACCTGCTGGTATAGAGCAGTTGCCATTTCCGTCGTACGGGGCCTTGCGTTGTTTTTCTACGTCTAGCGTCGAGATAGACTTCTTACCCATATGGCCACGGCAGTCTTGCGATACCACGTACTTTGAGTATAACTATCCATGGTCACTAGCACAGGTTGCCCCTGACCGCACCTGGTACGTACTACAAGATGAGCCTAACAGTGATCGTCTAGTCACTCGCAGTTATGGTCTGTCACGCGATACCTTCTTGCTAGGTGGCAACTTCTACCACCTGATGCTACAGTCAGACGTAGAGGACCAGACACCAGCGACACCTACGAGCTACTACCTCCGCGAGCAGGGCGGTGCGGTCTATCGCTATGAGGATGGTCGTGAGCGGCTGGTATATGACATCAATCACAGACCTGGTGACGTGATCGATATTAACGATCCGAGTAGCGCTGTAGACCAGCTAGTATGTATAGGGGTAGATACATTCTT
>CAYMFD010000004.1:0-1348 GCA_964389475.1 uncultured Saprospiraceae bacterium | reverse complement strand
ACGATCCGAGTAGCGCTGTAGACCAGCTAGTATGTATAGGGGTAGATACATTCTTTAATCCCTTTTTTAGTAGTCTCACTATGCGCAGGCAGCTATACTATGCGGCAGTGGTAGACGGTCAGCCATCCGCCGATACTTGTATGACAGTACTGTCAGGCATAGGCACCCTAGAGGGCATAGAGTTTGGCAATCCCATACAGTGTGGTGACCACGCAGAGCAGCTCAACTGTATGCTAGAGCGATCGTCTATCGAATACCATTACGAGCGATTAGGTGGTGTCGATGCCTGCTGGGTGCTAGGTACTGATACGGACGAGATCATCAGTGATACGGATGGCATTACCGTCTATCCTAATCCAGCGAGTGATCACCTTATAATCACCGCCGAGTACCAGATCTATGACGTCTCTATCTTCAGCACGGACGGCCAGCTAGTATACAGATCGACAGGTCCGTTGGACTGGCAGACTGATGTAGATGTAAGTGACCTGCTACCCGGCCTCTATATCGTAACAGTCGCCGATCAGGATGGACGCGAGTCCGTGCATAAGGTAGTTAAGCGGTAGGCTCGATTGCTAAGTACGGACCCATCACTTCGACGAGCTCAGTGCACCGCCTAAGCAGGTACATCTGAATAACGGAGTATTCAGTTCCCTCGCTGCATTGACATTTGGTCAATGCACTACAAGTAGCTTGCTCAGTCACCCTCGAGAAGGAAGGACTTATAGGTGTCGCTTTGCTACGCTTTATTGCTCCCCTCGCTTTTTAGAGAGGGGCTGGGGGAGAGTCCGCACACGGCCGGAGTGACGTGTTATTTAGATTTGTATCACCCCCCTCCTTTTGATCATGCAAAAGAGGCGCTGCACTGAGCTTGTCCATGTGTCGTTGCGCTGACGTAGGAGTCTGTGTTCCGTTTGTGCCGTCGGGGTAGAACCCACGACGGCTAACTTTTTGTTAATTAAGCGATGCTAGAAACTAAGGCCGCAGGAATAGACCGACGGTGTACAGCGAAAGTGGTGTAGTGTGAGAATGTGCGGTCCGTAGAGGGTCAGCGTCAATTTTATTGATCGTCGATAAATGGCTAGTTGGCCTATAGATGACTTGACCGTAAGTTAACCTCAAGGACAACGCAATTTTCACAAACGGAGTCCACGTTGTGACGTAGGAGCATTCGCCTTACTCCGTCTTGACTTTTTGGTTCTTTTGGGTCAAGCCAAAACGAACAGATTAATTATTCTTGTTTCGAATCAATCCCACGATCGTCAGCCAATCACTACTTCACGATCAAAACCACTATCCCACCAACTTACGTACATTTGACCCATACACCCTCACCTATGCAACAATA
>CAYMFD010000003.1:83372-100908 GCA_964389475.1 uncultured Saprospiraceae bacterium | reverse complement strand
GCCATGTGGCCCGAAGATCCTCGCAGATAGATTTGAGATTCCATGTGACCCGAAGGGTATCCCATATCTCAGCTCTAATGTGGCCCGAATTTCACTTTTGACTTCCTACTCGCCTACTTTCAGCTTCCCCCCTTTCAACTGTCTACCTCCCCTGCTCCTCCCTTAAGTGATCCAAATACAGTATCCCATGTAGGTGGTCTATCTCATGCTGAAAAATCACGGCCGTAAAGCCTGACACCTCTTCTGTTACATGGCTTTTATCGAGTTTATCGTAGGCTAGTGTGATCGTCTCTGCACGGATATACGTGGTATCACTCCTGCCGGGTATTGATAGACAGCCCTCACGGCAAGGCTGCTTCTCTGTCGAATATGCCGTAATCTCAGGATTAAGGTAGACCTCAAAAGGGAAGCCTTCTTTGTCAAATCGCTGTACCCAAATGATGTCCTTGAGTACACCCACCTGCGGTGCCGCTATGCCCACACCTAGGGATATACTGTCTCGTACCGTGGCATACAGGCGATCGATAAAAGTCTTTAGTACGATATCATCAGGATCTACCCGCACCTTACTGCACTCTGTCCGCAAGAGGATCGAGTCTGTAGGATTGGTGATCTTGTATACCCGCATAGGTATGGCACTGCTCGCCTCCATGATCATAGTCCGCTCTATATTGCTAAATCGATGAGTGGTCTTACAGCCTGCCATCACGACTACCAGTACTAAAGCACACCATCCTAGCTTCCAATCTCTCGTCTTTGTCGCCTTCATAGGTGGATAAAGGTACATATCAAAAGGGCATTAGGGCTTTGCATCACAAGGGTATTTCGGCTCCGCTCAGTAACCTCGTGACACTACTCCGTCACTGTCAGGAGTATGCTTACTTTGTGCCAATGGAGCCACCTTCAAAAATAAGATCTGCAGTCCTCTACCTGATCATCCTGATTCTCCCCTACATGATGGTCGTCATCGTCAATGAGTACAGTCGGCCAGGCCTAGAAGGCTACTACAATGCCAAATACGATGCCCGAGGCATGAATACGGCAACGGCCAGTAAGGCTGCTTGCTCGTGGAAGTGCTTTTTCGACACGGGCTACTGCAAGCGGCACCATGTCAAATATATGCAGCCGCTATTCAAAGTCATCGATCCCATATACTTTGGCATCATCGGGCTTCTCCATAAGGCAGGCAACTACGCTGCTACCAACCTCCTCTTTCTAGTGATCGGCTGGCCCGCCCTCATGTACTTCTTACTTATTCGAATCCTTCAACTACGCAAAAAGCTACGCTATGGATAGTCTTATTTCCATCGGCAAGTGGATCTTCATGTATTGTACGGACTTCATGATCAATGCTGCTAACCTAACCGGGACCAGCTACTATGAGGTCAATGCGATGGTCTTTGTGGTCATCTGGCCATTGCTTACTGTGGTGCTGCTGGTGTATTATGTGTGGTTGAGAGTGCGGGTATGGCGATAAACAGTGACCGCAGTGGTAGTAGATACCAAGTCACGATAACCTATGTCGTAATTATAGAGCTATCTATCTTGATCAAGCAGAAAGTGTAGGTTGCTCCACGCGTTAAAGCTACATAATAATAGAAGCAGCACGACAATCCTACATCCTGCGAAGCACATCAGAATACTTCTTTTTGATTTCATTGTAGATATTGGGTAGCGCTGCTATGTATGCCGATCGAGCTGTAACAATGTAGCAATGCGGTAGTAGTCGATGTATCGAAAGTAAGATTAAGTATCGAGACAGGCCAGATATTCAGCTATATTTACTTCTAATACCTAGGATCCGTATCACATTTACTAATTACAGCGCCTTATGAGGATAAAATTACTGATGACTCTTGGCCTAATACTGGCAGTCATGGCTTATGCCCATGGTCAATCGTGGTCGAACACAACACTTTATAAAGGCAGCCACCTCAAGTGCTTCGCGGACACCAAGCAAGACGTAACAATAGATAATTATCTGCGTGTCAACATAGGCTCGTACGCAGATGCTTACATCAAAATAGTCGATATGGCCACCGACGAGGATATCCGACAAGTATACATTCCGTCTCGGTCAACTTACGAAATTAAAGGGATACCAGAGGGGAAGTACTACCTCAAGATTGCCTTTGGCAAAAGTCCGCAGGTAAGCCCAGACTGTAAGTTTAGGTTCAATAAAGATGCCTACTACAAGAAGGGGGATGATATAATGGACTTTAACTTTGTAAGGGAGGCAGATGGATACAGTATACCCAGTTTTGCGTTGAGCCTAGATGTTGAGGTCACCTTTACAGAAGGTGGCACCTATGACCAAGACGTGATTACCGTCGCAGAGTTTAATGACTAGGGTGCGGAAGACCTCCTCACTAGATTATGACCCATGGCAATAATTACATATTCAGATTTACGGTATAAGCGTGATAAATTATACCATGACAAGATCGTTAAAGCACTAGAAAAACTCAAAGTAGATCAACCAAGAGTAAATAGCTTTCTGACTGAGAGCTTGAGCAGTTTTTACAAGTTGCTAAGTGCTGCAATCCGGGTGGATAACCATCCGAATGTAAAGATGATTCTTAAGGCTATCTCAGAAAAGTATGACACTGATCAGGTCATGCATGTATTTCTGTATGAGGCGAGTACTCCTAAGGCTCTCTGCACTAATAGAAGCTATGTCGAAAAAGGAGTGATCAAATCTGAACTGATCGTACTCGTGTCACAGCATTTCTTCAACAACTTAGATTTCCAACAACAGATTTCCGTACTCTCACATGAGCTATGTCACAAGCTACTAGGACACACAGATTTGCCGGCCAAACGGATTTTGGAATCTGACATCGATTTGTCTTCTCGCAAAGACTTACGCCTAGACCTCATCAAATGGATGATTTGCGCTGAGGTTTCATCAGACATATTTGCCCTGCATGCGAGTAACTATAAGCCTAAAGTATTTTCAACATCGATTATTCAATATGCGTCAGGAGTATATGCACTAGATACCTATGACTTTATTGACATATTGATCAAGCAATATGACGACCTTGCCGATAGACTGATTAGTCAAGATCTCACACCACACCCTATCCTACCACTGCGGATCAAGATTATCCAAGAAGTCTGTGATGATGAAATTATAGATAAGATCGGTAAAATCATAAGTCGAGAAGAGAAGCGAAGGCTGATTACCAACTTTAATCAGAAAATAGATAATCTCATCTTTGCTGTTTACCCAGAAATCTTCGAAGAAGGGCGGAGTAAACACAGTTTACTGTACTTTAACCTAGGAGCAGCTGTAATGCTGGCGGATCACGAAATTAGTCCCGAAGAAGAAAGTCACTTCCTATCAATCGAAGATGAAAAGATCTCCCCTGGTGTAGTCCTCAAGGACATAAAAGAGCAGATTAAGCAATTAGACTACGACAAGGTAATTGTCAACCTACTAAATGAATCTCTCAAGTATTGCAAAACACAGAAGATCACCACCAGTGAGGTCATTCCAATCATTCGCTTCATGCTACTGACTGCAGCCTCTGACGGCGTGCAGGCTAAAGAACTATCTGTAGTCTATCGATTTGCAAAACACTTTAAAATATCTAAGGAAGAGATCGTAATTCTACTAAACCAAGTACTCAGCTAATGGATGATAAAGCGCTAATCTCTGAAATTAGAAAGGGAAAAAGGTATGCTACCAACCAACTTTACATCAAACACTTAACTGGTGTCAAGTTCCACTTAGTCAGAAAAGGCTGTCCTATGCATCTATGCCTAGAATCGTATAATGATGCATTCGTCGCGTTTCACACATCTATATGTGACGAAACATTCCTAGAGCACAACAGCCTTTTGCCGTGGTTAAAGCTTGTGGCATTTCGAGCCTATCTTAAGAAGATCAACAAAACACCACCACTTAGCCAGCCAGAAATTAATGTCCCTGCAATTGACGTAAGCATGATAGCCGCAGAAGAGCTTAAAATTCAAAGAACCGTAATCGAGAAGGGGATGAGTAAACTAGGCGCTACATGTCAGCAAATCATAAAATTATGGCTGAGTGATCAGAACTACAGCGGGGCGGATATAGCTGCTATGTTGCAGCTCGCAAGTCCGGGTGTCGTGTCAACGATGAAGTCTCGATGTCTAGCCAAACTCAAGCGATGCTGTCAAAAATCTTAACTTTGTCTCTCAAATACTTATTGCCATGGAGAATAATAACTTCGAAATCGGACTCGCTCAGTACAAAAAAGACCAAGCCGCTAAGGCTAAAGATCTACGAGAGCACCTAGACGGCTTACTCAAAGTCAACAATACTATTCTCGAAAAATTCAAGTCACAGAATCAATACGATGAGATAGAGTCTTTCATGAGAGCCGCTCTAGAGGATAATACGGAGCATGAGATTCACAATATAGCTTCAAAGCATAGCATATTGCCCAACGACGTCATAGAGCAGTTCTTAGCTGAAGATGAAGACTAATCAAATGAATGCTATTAAAATGCTTTTAACCAGATATTTATATATTACAATAAAATAAATACCAAAATACTTTCTTCACACTGTTGAGGTCGTGACCTCTCAAAGGCATAGTATGGTGTAACTAAAAACATCATACGTCATGTCTACAATTCAAGAGTCACAAAACCCAACAGAAAATCACCTTATAGCTTCAGACGAAGAACAAGTCGTCAAGTTTCTCAATCATGAGCAAAACAAGCTAGAAGGTAAAGTCACTAATTGGAATAAGGTCAATCTGCGAAATGTAGGTTATAAGCTCGCCGGACTAAGTGCCGCTAGTACAGATGCGTTAGTTCTAGCTCTCAACCGCGTGAGAGAAGCTATTATACTAGAAACGGCACAAAACGCAGAGGACAGACAAGTACAAGTCGACCAAGAGGTTGGTATTCTAGATGACAAAATAGCTGCACTAAAAATAGAGCGAAGCACGATTGAATCAGATATCCAATCATTCGAGGAGAGTAAAATACCCTTACAGCAAAGCACTGTCCTTAGCCTAAACGATGCCTTAGAGGATCTCCAGATCGAGATCACCCAAGAGCAAGAGATTGAGCACTCTAGTACCGTCTCCAAGTGGATGTATGTGGGTATTAGTATCCTAGGACTTGCATGGATATACGCCTTCTACCTGTCGGCCAGCTACAGTGCATTCTTTAGGGGACTTGAAGTAACTACAGTAGACGATATCTCTGCTTTGCTTGGTAGTGTCTTTACAGCTGAAGCCTTTCAGACGTTGAACTTCCACTGGGTCGTACCATTTATGTTTATCCTACTTGGGGCAATGCTCCATATGGCGCTAGAGTCCGTCAGTCGAGCTCGTACCTTTAAGATAGTTGGCGCAAGTCTCGTTGTGATCTTTGCGGACGCTATACTTGCATATTGCATAGAAGGCAAGTCGCACCAACTCAAATTTATTACAGGCCAAATAGACGACAATCATTTTGGCCTCTTGACAGCTATCTCCTCCCCGACTTTCTACATGGTACTCATTATGGGATCACTATCAGTCATTGCTTGGAGTCTGGTAGTCTTTAAAGTGGCAAATCTTTTTAACACTAATAAAATTACAAGGAGCTTATTAATCAAGCAGCGCAACATCAAGAAGAAAATTACTGAGGCAAACAATAGACTTAATTTGATCATCGCTGAGTGCAATGAAATCAAAACTAAAATACCTGTAATCGATGCTAGGATCGATGAAGTCATAGAATCACGATACAAGATTTTATCCGAGGGACTACCAATCGAATATTCAACAGTAGCAGTAAAAAATAATCTACTTGCCTTTTACACAGGATGGATGACTAACATAGCGGCCTACAACAATAGAAAGCTCGAAGACCGAACTAGATCAAGTGTAATAGAAACGCTAGATGGCATGGATATTTTCATCCCAGGCATCAACAATAAAACTCAACTAGTACAGCTAAACCAAGCATCATAATTAAACACTTAAAACAAATTATCATGAAACAACTAATAGCAATACTCGCACTGTGTCTCTGCACTACAGCTCTCACAGCCCAGCAAAATACATCCTATGACGTCATCATAAACTTAGATGATAGATTGACCAATTACAAGCAGCAGGATCGGGATATCAGACTAATAACTCGTGCCTTTAACGATTGGAAAACAGGAGTTCAGAAACAACTGTATATCACATCGGAGAGTAGCTTCAGAATACTCATCACAGATCAAACATCTACTGGCTATGAGGTCAAAGAAATTGCTCAAAGTCTCACCCTAAATCTTAGTAACGAGAAACCAGGATATAGACGAACAGCGGTTGACAACTATAGCAGCAAGTTACAGGGTAGACTTGCAGCGCTTTATCAAGCAGCAGACAGGGGCTCTGATCAGAATCTCTACTCTGGAGCTAACCTATGGAAGTACCTTAACGGAGCCTATTATGATGAGATCAGGAGGGAAGCCGGCGTTCATACTCATATGATCCTACTAACAGACGGATACATTGACTTTGAGAGTGCTCCCACCCAGTTTTCAAATAGTGAGCAGTTCAGCTCTACCGCCTTTCTGCAGGATATCAGAGTGCTAGAATGGGAGGAGCAATTAAATAAAAAAGGACTCCTACCTTGCTCTATCGACCTCACAGGTGTACACGTCAGCATCTACGAACTAAGTCCAAAAGTCGACTTCCCATTCGAACTACAAATACTCAAAAAAATCCACACCAACTGGTTTAAGGCAATGGGTGCAGAACATGTAATCACCAAAGGACAAACAGCCAGTATCGACTATGTTGCATTCAAATAACATAATACCTAAGTTAGTGTCTTTAATACTATTAGGTAGTATTTTACTCTCCAGCTATGGCGCTTTAGCTCAAGACGAGCGAGCAATCGTCAAGGCTATACAGAGTGACCTAGGAGGTGAGATGGAACATGTAAATCCAGACAGAAGTAGAGTAGATCTACTAACCGACGAATATGCAATCGAAGTAGACTATGCCAGAAAGTGGAAAGAGTCAATAGGCCAATCACTGTGGTATGCTCTACAGACGAATAGAAAAGCTGCAATCGTACTAATCATAGAAGGCGAGAGAGACTTTAACTACGTACAGAAACTACAAACTACTATCGATCATAATGGCCTATCACAATCGATAACAGTAATTGTATATCCCGACGACTTTCAAAATACCAAAACCCTGATATCCCCAAGCAGCAAAGTAATTGGCGGCAATCACTGGCTCAGCACTAACTCTAATGCGAGACACAATAGTAGCTGCCGCTGGTTTGAAGTCTCAAAAGGTAGAAGATGTAGGGCAAATCACGGAAAAGCTGCAGGTTGCTGTGGCGGTTAAATTAATTAAAAGTAATATCAAATGACAAGCAAGACATTCAAGTATATTGAAATTAGAAACGCTAACGCTTATTCTGTAGAGTACACTTTCTCTGGCCATGCACTGGCTCGATGCCAGCAGCGAGGTATCACCAAAGCTATGGTCCATATAGCCATGAAGTACGGTAAGGTAATCTATAAGCAGGGGCTCGCCTTTTACTATGTAACCTCTAGTAGTTTACCATTAGCTATCGACCAACAAACCAGAAGTCGTGTCAACAATGTAGTAGTAATCGTAAATGAGGAGGATTGTCAGATCGTCACTAGCTACCGGTGTAGCAAAGGGATGCTGCATATACGTAAGAAATCGAAGTCACTCTCCGTGTATGCTGTGGCATAGGGAGGATCAGCCTAGTGGGTTATCAATCATTGATTATCTAGTTTGAGCATCAGCTAAAGCACTTACCCAGACACAACTGAGAACTACATCTTTTCTAATCTGGCTGTTCCGTTTGAATTTGCCGCCGTGGTGGAATAGGTCCCTCGCAATTTTGTTGTAGAATCGACATCTTGTATTTTGATAGTACTTACGACATTCCTAATGGTTCCCTCTTCCTCAAGGATCATATCTAATCCACCATCACCTGTAATGCCTTTGATGTCGACCTTCGTTCGTTGTTTGCCTTTGTATTTTGTTGTGGTGTCGTTTATTATCTCGAAGTCCTTTTCCCCGCTTCCTATGATGCTCGAATTGTTGATGGTTAGGAATAAGATGTAACTGACAGTGAGACCTCCTTCTACGTAGGACTGTTTATCACTCTCTGTGATTTTGACAGTTAACTCCCACTTACCAGTAAGATCATCGTGATTCTCTTTGTGAGATTTATAAAAATCAAAAATCTCAATGGAAGCTGCGATCAATCCAAGACTTAGCACAAGCACCGATAGAATTGACCTTAACCTTTTTTTCATATGGCACTAAGGTATTATTATTCAGATTCACCAAGATCTGATACGCGACTCGATTTATACAAATACTCCCCTATTTTGACTTAACACAGTTGAAAAATCTTACTAGGAAAGATTGCTACCACTCAACAAAGAAGCCCCCTACAACCTCACCACCTTGACCAGCTCTACCCTACCAGCGTCATCAGTCAGTCGCACCACGTAGGTACCTGCCATAGCAAATAGACCGCTCTCTAGCGGCAAGTCGGTAGGACCATCGATAGTAATATCGGTATCTAGTAGTACTCGGCCTGTAATATCTGCGAGGGTACAGTGCAGTAGTGTGGCATCACTGGTGGTGACAGTAAGTCTCGGCTGGTCGACGAAAGGATTACTGGCCACGGCCACCTCCCAGCCTGGGCTCGCTGACGGCATATCCACCAGGTGTACGGATCTAGGCTGACCCTGCTCGTAGTATTCGGGGGTGAGGTCATCACCCAGTGCGATGATGGCGTCCTGGTCTAGGACCACGGAGAACAAGGCATCACCAGCCATCACCTCTACAGCCTGTGGCAGTGCCAAGGCGACGTAGGTATCTCCTAGCATCCGACGTACATCGTAGTCACCGAGTGGTAATGTTGCAGATCGTAAGTCTTTAATGGCAGCACCTGTATGTCGTAGGTGTAGTTGTATGCCGTCGTACGTAGCGTCAGACTGGGCATAAAGGGTGGCGATCGTCTGTCCACCTACCTCCTGTGTATAGCGTACCCCTATCGAGGCAGCAGATCGTGGAGCGACCCGTCTCCCATCGGCAAAGTAGTCTCCATTGACATCACCCCGCTTGAGCATGTAGAAGTCCTGGCCTGTGAGATCACCACTCACCACATCAGTGATGAAGTAAGCTGGCGCCTCATGTGGTGACTGGGCATCTTCGAAGTCAAAAGACGCAGGTACAAAGGTCACTGGTTCGACAGGTATAGTGCTGACTTTACGCAGTGCGAGCTCCCGCATCATGATGACGTCTGACCCACGGATCGTTTTGGAACCATTGATATCAGCAGCGATATGGCGTAGCGGATCAACGAATGGACTGGCCGCTATGATGTGTCGCTGTGTGAGTACGAGGTCTAGGGTCGATATGCCCTCGTGTGCCGCAGCACCTATGACAGACGGTGTTATTCTGTAGGACTCACCAGCAGGTACGGTGATACTATATGCGCCATCTAGGGCCCAAGTGACGCCGTTGTGCTCGCCTGTCGAGGACTCAAATGCTACTCTCACGCTGTCTAGCACCTGCCCCGCTTGGGTGGCGATGCGTCCTGTGATAGTTCCTAAACCAGGGCCATTACCACAGCTGTTATCATTGTCTTGTAGGAGTATCTCTACCTCACAAAAGTCATGATTACCACTCGCATCGGTATACCATATCTCTTGCATGATGGTCGTACTAGCGCTACCCATGAGGTCATCACAGGTCAGCGTCCTGATTGTATCTGAGATATTACTCGAAAAACTCACGTGTAAGGGTCCTCCACAATTATCACTACCGCCTAGGTCAAAGTGGCTCGCGAAAATATCTATCGTACCACCATCAGGCATGACGACAGTAGACAGGCTCGATCGGCAGTACGGCGTAGGCCGCTTGCAGTCCTGGATTGTAATGATGTAAGAGCAGGTAGCGCCATTACCACAGGCATCATTGACCTGGACATGGACGACGTGATCACCTACAGGCAGGGTGGCCGATATGATAGACTCACTGCCAGAGAACTCAGATACGCCGTCGCCATCGCTATCTATCGTCCAGAGGTATTGCATCTCTATGGGTGACGTGCAGTCGTCGGTGGCTTGTATAATGGTCTCATAAAGTGCAGGTCCGCAATCTTGCGCATAGGTGCATACGAGGGTATCAGTACATGCAGTGATGGTCGGCGCCACTATATTATCGACACGAATGACTTGCACTTGTGACCAGCGACCATAGTCTGTTGCCGCATCGTAGATACACCAGTCTATCACCGTCCATGTACGTACGATCTGCACGCAGGCAGAGTCTGCTATCTCAAACACCTGATCGTCATAGGTAGCGTCCACCCTAGCGCAGGGGACCGCATTATAGGTGGGCTCTCCCGTGGTATCGGGCAGGTGATCCGATAGTCCACATCCTGTCGTCTCTCGATCAGCTGGCCAGTTGATATCATCAATGGTGAAGTCTCGCTCTCGCTCTACGGTGATAGTCTGCGTACAGGTCGCCGCCATGCCGTAAGCATCTGTGGCTACGAATGAACGGACCACCTGTCCTGCCCCGCAATCTATGTCTACGGTATAGGTAGTACTTACATCCACGGTACAGTTGTCTGTCGCTAGGCCATCTCGACCATAGTAGCGGCCATCCACTATAATATCTTGTCTGTTACTCGCTTGCAGTCGTATCGACCCGAAGTCGTCCAGCCTCGTCGTATCTAGCGGGTAGTCGCAAGTAATCGTTATGTCTGGTAGGCAGGTCATCACAGGATCGAGCTTATCTTCAATCGTGACCTCCGACATACAGGTATTGACATTGCCCGCATAGTCTGTCACTGTAAAGGCCACCATCTGTGGTGTACCCACGTCGGCACAGCAGAAGTCCACAAAATCACCAAAGTTGCCTGCACTGACGCCACAGCCACTTTGCATCCTTGCTACTTGCATATTTGCGATACCGCAGTTGTCTATACTATTATCATCGAGGGCAGCTGCGTGGAGTCTAGCAAATCCATTCTGACCTAGGCTCACCTTGGTAAAGCCCTCACATATCGCGAATGGGGCACTCGAGTCTACCACCCTTACCAAGGTGCTGCAAGTGGTGGCATTGCCACAGGCGTCGGTGATCTCGTAGCGTAGTTCGTACTCGCCTACTGGTACCTCATCATAGGTATAGTCTGTACTGAGTATCTCTGGACCGCCGAGCACAGGTCGCAGTCTCGTGATTGCTGTCCATGCGCTGCAGTCTACTACGCTGTCTATCGCCATCACTGCGAATGGGCGAGACCAGCACTCATACCCTACCGTACCTACGGTAATAGTATCTGCACAGATGATCTGTGGTGGTATGGTATCAATGATCTTGATGATCTGATTACTATCAATATCTCTCGCCGTACACCAGTCTATCACCGACCAGTTACGCCATATACTATAGCTGCCGCCACATCCATCATAGCGAGTATCGGTCATCGTCACTTCGATATTATCACAGCCGTCGAGTGCTGGGCTACCCGTGTACGCTGGGTCTGGGTGTCCATTATCTAGTCTCGGGTAGTCGGCATCACAGCTGAGGGCCGCATTATGCAGGTCATTGTAGTGTGGTGGGAATGTGACACTGTCTAGCGGTAGTCGCCTGCTGTATATCGTCTGATTACAAAAATTAGTATTGTTGCTCTCATCCGCTACTCTCCACAGCCTATTGGTAATACGAGTAAATGGCTGTCCGCAGTTAAGGGTGGTCTCACTATCAGTGTAAGTAAGGAGTACAGCACTACAAGCATCCCATCCTTGGACATTGAAGCTATCGACGCTGATAGTGTCTATTACCGTATTGGCCGGTATGGGTAGACCTAGAGCCCATGCGTGTGTAGAGGCGTCACAGTCTACGATGGTATCACGGCAGGTAATAACTGGTGCCACATAGTCACTTACTGTAAGCATCCCGCCACAGCTATTGGTGGGGCTACATTCGTGGCTTACGCGAAAGGTAATCGTCTGCCCCAAGTGATCGCCTGTAACCGTATTATTAGGTATCACTTGACCAGTAGCATCTGTCGCTCGTATGGTATATTTTGAAAAGTCGCCCTCTGGTGATGCGACGAGCATAGGTACGGTGAGTTCTTGGCGACAGTCGACATCTAGCGATACGCTGAGATTGGTATTACAGACTAGCGGTGGCGCTGTCTGAAAAGTTACGACGACACTGTCGGTCACCTCTACCCTAGGACCATTGTTATCTGGATCATCAGAGACGAGATAGAGTACGAATCGGCCACCTGCCTGCTCATTAAATCCTGGGTGATAGGTCGTTGCTGTACTAAAGATAGCACTGGTCGTACCCGTAGATTGGAAAAAACCATCTCCGTAAGAAAACCATACCCCATCACTGACATCCCCACTGATCGAGGCCTGCAGCGTAGAAAGGTCTAGATCGCTATTGATACATATGCTCTGATCCTCACCTGCAAAGACGAATATAGCCATAGACGCCTCCTCATCAGGCGCTAGCACGACCGAATGGCCTAGCTGAGGCAGCAAGACCATTAACGTTAAAAGGCTGTAGATCAGTATTTTCACATGAAAAGTATATACACTATGTTATCCCCGTAAGAAGCGGTTCTTACATATTATGAATTATCATCATGCAAATAATGCGCCAGAAAAACAACCCATAGATACCCCCATGGTTAGGGGATAGCTTGCATCTACACAAACTATACCTTTACACTTAATCAACTACTTCAGACTTATGGAAGCCCGAGTATTAAAAAGCATCACGTTAGCCCTTACAATAGCTTTACTTAGCTGCGCAAATAAGCCATCAAAGAATTCTGCTACAGCAGAATCCGACATCATCGTTAGATACTGTCAAAAAAGTAAAATTTTAGAAGACAAAGCATCTAATAGGCTAAATGGGTGCTGGCAGCCTAATTCCAAGGCAGCCTGTAAACTCGACAGGTGCAAGCAATACGTGAAACTTAGTGAAATCATAAGCAGAGACGACTACACAAGCAAAGACTGTCCAGAAAAAGCCATGGAAGTCATTACAGTCAAAGGATTCGTCTACAATATTTGAGACCGATCTATAAGCTGCCAGATCAGGTAATAAATGTCACCCATAGCTATACCTGACTGATGATGTCATATGTCTGTAGTTAATCAATAAGTAGGACAGGCAGCACTTGTCAGCGCAAACGATTATCTTCGTGGACCATTTAAGCTGCTGTGTGTAGTTAAGAAGCGCGGCAGATATTGTTCAACACTTTTAATCAGCAATCTACATGGCATTTGACATTGAGATGATCAAGGCACACTATGCAAGCCTAGCGGAGCGAATCAGCACCGTAAAGGCTAAGCTAGACCGCCCGCTCACCCTAGCAGAAAAGATACTTTACGTACACCTAGACGAGGCTTCGCCGCTGCAGTCTTACAATCGTGGTAAGGACTACGTATTTTTCCAACCCGATCGTGTGGCGATGCAAGATGCGACCGCACAGATGGCCCTACTCCAGTTTATGATGGCGGGTCGTGACAAGGTAGCGGTGCCGTCCACGGTACACTGCGATCACCTGATCCAGGCCAAAGTAGGTGCTGACACCGATCTAGCTGTAGCCAATGAACTCAACAAGGAGGTCACCGACTTCCTAGAGTCTGTATCAGATAAGTATGGTCTAGGATTCTGGGGGCCAGGTGCTGGTATCATCCATCAGGTGGTACTAGAGAACTATGCATTCCCAGGCGGTATGATGATCGGTACTGATAGTCACACGCCTAATGCAGGTGGACTGGGTATGGTCGCTATCGGTGTAGGTGGTGCTGATGCCGTAGACGTAATGGCGGGTATCCCATGGGAGCTCAAGATGCCAAAACAAATCGGCGTCAAGCTTACTGGCGAGCTCAGCGGATGGGCTAGTCCTAAAGATGTCATCCTCAAGGTAGCCGGTATCCTTACCGTCAAGGGAGGTACAGGCGCTATCGTCGAGTACTTCGGTGACGGTGCTATCAGCATGTCTTGTACTGGTAAGGGTACCATCTGTAACATGGGTGCAGAGATCGGCGCTACGACGTCTACATTCGGGTATGATGCCTCTATGAAGCGCTATCTAGAGGCGACAGGTAGAGCAGATGTAGCCGCAGCAGCAGAGACCGTCAAAGAACACCTTACAGCTGATCCAGAATGCTATGCTAATCCTGAGCAATACTTCGATCAAGTCATCGAGATAGACCTCTCGACCCTAGAGCCTGCGCTTAACGGACCATTTACACCAGATCTTTATACGCCAGTATCTAAGATGAAGGAAGCGGCAGCAGCTAATAACTGGCCGACCGACCTGGAGTACTGCCTCATCGGCTCATGCACCAACTCTAGCTACGAGGATATCAGCCGAGCTGCCTCTATCGCCAGACAAGCCAAAGAAAAAGGTATCGTCGCTCAGTCCAAACTGACCGTCACTCCTGGATCAGAGCAAGTACGCTTTACGATCGAGCGGGATGGCCTCATCGATGACCTCGAGAGTATGGGTGCCATGGTATTCGCTAATGCTTGTGGGCCATGTATCGGACAGTGGGCTAGATTTAGCGATCCTAAGAATGCGCCTAAGAACAGTATCGTCCACTCGTTTAACAGAAACTTCGCCAAGAGAGCCGATGGTGCTCCTAATACGCATGCCTTCGTAGCGAGTCCTGAGCTCGTCACGGCAATAGCGCTATCGGGTACACTAGGCTTCAACCCACTAACGGACACCCTGACTAACAAGGATGGTGAGCAAGTCAGGCTAGACCCACCTACAGGCTACGAACTACCACCCAATGGTTTTGACGTAGAGGATAATGGTTACCAGGCACCAGCCGAGGATGGCAGTGGTATCAATGTCGTTGTGAGCCCCGAGTCTGAGCGACTACAGCTACTTACCCCATTTAAGCCTATCACGCAACAGCAGATGCAAGACATGCGTATCTTGATCAAGGCCAAGGGCAAGTGTACGACCGATCACATATCTATGGCAGGGCCATGGCTTAAGTACAGAGGTCACCTAGAGAATATCTCTAACAACTGCTACATAGGTGCTATCAACTACTTTAATGATGATACCAATAACGTGATCAACTACGCCACGGGAGAGTATCACGCAGTACCTGACAGTGCTAGAGCCTACCAGGCTGCTGGTATCGGTACGGTCGTATTCGGTGAAGAAAACCTCGGTGAAGGATCATCAAGAGAGCATGCTGCCATGGAGCCACGCTTCCTAGGAGTCAATGCGGTGATCGTTAAGTCATTCGCCCGTATACACGAGACCAACCTTAAGAAGCAAGGTATGCTAGCCCTTACTTTTGTCAATAAGGACGACTATAGTAAAGTTCGTCAAGATGATAAGGTCAGCATTGTAGATTATGACCAAATGGCACCTGGCAAAAATCTAACGATACGCCTAGACCACGCCGACGGTACGAGCTACGACTTCGAAGTGGCACATACGTACAACGCTGCTCAGATCGAGTGGGTCAGATACGGTAGTGCTCTCAACAAGATCAGCTCAGACCTAGCGTAGATTACACCAAGAGCTTTTGTAAAAGGCCGCTTTACCAACTCGTAAAGCGGCCTTTTTTATGGATATAGCAATATGGCGAAAACGGCAAATACACCTTCCAGCTGGATCACACTGATGCTCCTCATTCTGGCCGGCGAGGCTATCTTTCTTCTGCCCTTCGTTATACCTCGGATATTTAGACCCACGGTGATGCAAGTCTTTAGCATCAATAATACTGAGCTCGGTCAGTGCTTTAGTATTTACGGTCTAGTAGCAATACTTGCCTACTTACTAGGAGGACCATTAGCCGATCGCTTTGACGTGACCAAGATGATGACCGTGGGCCTTTTGTCTACGGCACTGGGCGGCCTTTACTTATCCACGTATCCCCCACTCTTAGGGTTATATATCCTCTATGGTTACTGGGGCTGTACGACCATCCTACTTTTCTGGGCGGCGCTTATTAAAGCAACTCGCACTTGGGGTTCCGAAGGGGGACAGATCAGAGCCTTTAGCTTTCTCGATGCGGGTCGGGGTGCAACTGCCGCGACTTTTGGCTTGCTTGCTGTCGTCTTACTAGCCCTGCTAAGCGCTGATGACATAGATCAAATGGACCTTGTTTCCAAAAGAGCCCTGTTCAGAAAGATCCTACTGACTTTCACAGCGCTGATCATGGCAATCGCAGCGTTTTTACCACTTGCGAAACTCAACAAATCCAGGTTCCACGCCAAGAAGGCTCTCTCACTATCGCAGTTTACAGAAGTATTAAAACTGCGCAGCGTCTACCTACTTGCCATTATCATACTAGCCGGATACAGTGGCTATAAGGTACAAGACATTTTCTCACTCTTTGCGAAAGAAGTGCTAGGATATAAAGAAGTGCAGGCGGCTGGGCTCAGCACGATCCTGTTATATATGCGACCTACCATAGGGCTGTTAATTGGTCTGGCGATCCCAACTCGACAACCCAACAAGTACATAGGTATCGGCTTCGCTCTCACGGCACTCGGTTCACTGTGGCTGGCTGTAGGTCTACCTCTCAGTAGTCACGTAGTCCTGCTACTATCTCTAGTACTCAGTTCGACTGGTATTTATGCGGTACGATGTCTGTACTTTGCAGGACTAGAGGAAGCAGATATACCCTTAGCGTATACTGGGACTGCCGTAGGCGTCATCTCCGTACTGGGGTACACGCCAGATATATTTATGGGACCCTTGATCGGTGTACTACTTGACACTCATCCAGGTCCCTTAGGTTTTCAGTTTGTCTTTGGCGTGCTGACTGCACTGAGCCTTATCGGGCTGCTGAGCACATTATTACTTTCAAATCATACCAATAAAATCGGGCAGTAGGTGAAGCTCTATTTCCAACAGTTATCATCTTTACATCGATGATCAGACAGACGATACTCCTATTGGGTGTAGCCCTCGGCCTTAGCAGCAGTGAGATGGCAGCTCAATCAGGCTTCCGGATCTACCACAAGGTGACTACTACGGAGGTAGCACTCACCACCTCGTATGTCTACTACGGTCGCGTCGTCAGTGTCGAAACCACACACCAGCTAGCACAGCGTGGCAAGTGGACCTACCACCTCTTACTAGGGCCGCAGATAGGCAGGAGTAGGTATGAGCCAGGTGAAAACCTAAGACTACAGACAGGTCTGGAGGTAGGCTTGAAGGTCGGCATGATGGCAGCACGGACCCTGAGTGATCGGTGGTCCCTGGCCTACGATATCAGTATCAGTCCCCACTACATCTCAGCACAGCTTATGAGACAGATCCCCGGCTTCTTATTCGAGGATGCCGCTAGCCTAGGGCTTAGGCACCACTTGACTGAGACGATCAGTCTTGACGCTATGGTCACCTTTCGCCACCTCAGCAATGCCAGTCTCCGAAGGCCTAATGGCGGTATCAATAACCTAGGCGCTGGCATAGCCGTCTTCTACCAACCTAGCCGATCATGAAGTTTTTACAGATCCTACTCCTACTTCTACTT
>CAYMFD010000003.1:70016-83272 GCA_964389475.1 uncultured Saprospiraceae bacterium | reverse complement strand
TGCTCAGCCAACGTAGTGTCGTCGAGTCCGTAGGAGATGTATTTCACGTACTACTACCTGGTGCTGCAGGCGCCTCGACCCTCCTCGACCCCAATGCTGGTGACGCCTGGCTGGAGTATGGTATCGGTGGTAGTATCACCCTAGGCACCACGCTAGCGGTTAAGCGCTTAACCAAAAAACGTCGACCCAATGGTGGTCAAAATGCCTTCCCATCCGGGCATACGAGTGCTAGTTTCTACGGTGCCACCTTCCTCACTCGTAAGTATGGCTGGAAGGTAGGCGTACCTACCCTCTTGATGGCCGGCTACACAGGTTGGTCTCGAGTATATGCCCAGAAGCACGACTGGTGGGACGTAGGTGCAGGCGCCATTCTGGGTACAGCAGTCGGTTACCTGTTTACCTCTACGCCAGTCTCTGATCAGGTGGAGGTAGACCTCAGCGTTAATGGTGACGGTGGTGTCGTACATCTTAGCTTGATGTTCTAATCCCATCCGACTATAGCTGTAAAACAAAAAAGCGACGATCACCAATGGTAACCGTCGCTCTACTATCTTGATAGACTAGAGATATTAGTCTCTGTCTTTGCGATCATTGTTTCTGCGATCTCCACCGCGGCCTCGACGATCTCCGCCACCGCCACGTCGATCACCTCTTGGTGCTCTCTCGACGTAACCTTCTGGCTTCTCCATCAGCACCTTACGGCTCAGACGTAGTTTACCTGTCTTCTCATCTTTACCGATGATCTTAATCTTAACGCTATCGCCTTCGTCAAATACTTCGCTGACGTCCTCGATACGTGTCCATGAGATCTCCGATACGTGTAGTAGACCACTCTTACCAGCGAAGTCAACGAATACACCGTATGGCATAACGCTAGCCACTGTACCGTCGTACTCCTCACCTACTGCAGGTACAAAGGCGATCTGCTGGATACGTGACTTAGCAGCTTCGAGACCTTCTTTGTCAGCTGAGCTGATCTGGACGATACCTTGGTTATCCACTTCATCGATAGTGATCGTAGTACCAGTCGTCTCTTGCAACTCTTGGATGATCTTACCACCTGGTCCGATCACAGCTCCGATAAACTGCTTATCGATAACCATCTCCACCATACGAGGTGCATGTGGCTTGAAGTCGTCTCTCGTCTCACTGAGTGACTTGCTCATTTCATTGAGGATGTGGATACGTCCATCTTTAGCTTGCATAAGGGCTCGCTCTAGCAAGTCATATGGTAGTCCGTCGATCTTAATATCCATCTGGCAACCCGTGATACCCTTGTCGGTACCTGTCACCTTAAAGTCCATATCACCCAGTGCATCCTCATCTCCGAGTATGTCAGAAAGGATAGCATGCTTCTGACCGTCAGAGATCATACCCATCGCTATACCCGCTACAGGGGCCGTCGTTTTCACACCAGCATCCATCAATGCTAAGCTACCTGCACACACAGTCGCCATTGACGAGCTACCGTTACTCTCTAGGATATCACTTACGATACGTATTGTGTACGGCGTCTCCGGTGGTAGTACCTGCTTGAGCGATCTACTTGCCAGATTGGCGTGACCTACTTCTCTACGTCCTGGTCCACGCATAGGCTTGATCTCCCCTACAGATAGAGCTGGAAAGTTGTAGTGTAGTATAAACTTGTCGAAGTGATGATCCAGCGCATTGTCGATCATCTGCTTATCGAGCTTGCTACCTAGTGTCAAACTAGCCAGTGCTTGCGTCTCTCCTCTATTAAAGATGGCTGATCCGTGAGCTGCTGGCAGGTAATCTACCTCAGTCCATATGTCGCGTACTTCATCAAAGGCGCGACCATCTAGTCTAGCGTCTTCATCAAGAACCATACGTCTGATCGTATTCTTCTTGTGCTTTTCGAAAATCGCCTTGACCGTTGACCAGTTGTCATCCATCCAGTCATCACCCTTCTCTTCTGTAAGTGTGGCCTTAAACGAGTCCTTAAGATCAGCAAATCCTTCTTTACGACCCACCTTGTCCAACTTGCCTCTTGCAACTACAAGGATGCCGTCTGTTGTGTGATCTTCTACTAATTTCTTCAGCTCTGGATCTGGCTCCTCGATAGAGAATTCTCTCTTTACGGTTGCCTTCTCGCCTACTTTGGCAGCAAGGTCTAGCTGTGCCTGGCACTGTACTTTGATAGCCTCATGACCGACCTTGATAGCCTCGATGAGTTCTGCTTCTTGTACTTCTTTACCTTCGCCCTCTACCATCATGACATCCGCCATGGTAGCCGCTACGATAACGTCTAGAGTGGCCTCTGCGAGTTGCTCCCGCTCAGGGTTGACCACGTACTCGCCGTTGATCTTACATACTCGCACCTCTGATATAGGGCCCGCCCATGGAATGCTCGACACACTGATCGCAGCTGATGCAGCGAGTGCTGTGTAGCAGTCCGGCATATTGCGCTTATCACCAGATATAAGGTTGATGATAACCTGTGTATCTCTCATGTAACCGTCTGGGAAGAGCGGTCTGATAGCTCTATCGACGAGACGACTCGTGAGTATCTCGTAGTCACTAAGTCTAGCCTCTCGTTTAAAGAAGTTACCGGGGATACGTCCCGCTGCAGCAAACTTCTCTTGGTAGTCTACTGATAATGGAAAGAAGGGCTGTCCTTCTTTGGCCTCATACGCTGATACGACAGAGGCGAATAACATTGTGTCTTCGACTCTGACAACTACTGAGCCGTGTGCTTGAGTGGCTAATTTGCCTGTCTCGATGGTGACCTCCTTACCATCTGGTAGCTTAAACGAGGTCGTAGTAGGAATCTGTTTTCCCATAATCTCTAAATGTCTACTAATTACTATATACGTGTTATATCTATCCTGGTCCTTTCTGATAGTCCACAAATCCATAAGAGATGGACTTAATATGTATCAGATTGACCCTAAAGTAACGAAGCAGCAAATACTAAGTATTGCCTGACCTCCTCACTTGTTGCGAAGATGCTAAAAAAATAGAGCACCAACATGATGATTGGTGCTCTATCCTAATAATTTTACTATGTACCTGCTCGATTACTTTCTGATATTGAGCTTGACGATTAGGTCACGGTATTTCTGTATATCTTTTGATGCAAGATAATTCAAAAGTCTTCTTCTCTTACCTACGAGTGTAAGTAGAGCTCTTCGGCTAGAGTGGTCTTTGTGATTAATTCTCAAGTGATCACTCAGTGCCTTGATACGAAATGTGAAGAGTGCTACCTGACCTTCTGTAGATCCAGTATTACCAGCACTACCTCCGTACTCAGCGAAGATTTCGTTAATTTTTTCTTTTGGCAGATAAGTAGCCATAGTTGTTATAATTATAAGGTTACCAAATAGACCATCACAGGGATCGGTCGTTAGCGGCCGCAAAGATAGTCAATTGTCGCAGATAGGCAAGTTGTTGTAATATGACTGGGTGTTGTTCAAAATGCGGGTTTTAGCCTCCTTGTAAGGAGAAACTAGATTTCGAGAAAGCCCTTGGCAGGAATTATTGGAGGCCATCAACATGCGTTGCTCTACAGCAATAGGCAAGCGGATGGCAAAATGTGCGGCTTTTGCCAAGCGAAGCACAAAATGAGTGACAATCTGTGACCAGTGAGCTAGCTCTTCATCCACGTGCAGTCAAAAAACAGCAAAATGATAGCAATTTTGATTCAGTAGCGGAGGGTACTGGCGTAGCATTATTCAATGGTAGGCATCGATTTTTTTGTAGCTATGTATTCTTTAGGGCAAATGGTGATTGCGCCTGTAATTGCCTTAGAGCGACTAGCCTTTTTGGTTACTTTTTCGGCAATGGAAAAAGTAACTGGCCCGTCGCGCCAGTGCGACAATGCCACACTTGAACCCAAGCCCATAAGATCTAGTCTACGGCTAAGTAACTGTATTTTTTTGTCAAGCTTTAGACTATTGAGCCTCTGCTAAAAGCTTAGATATCACGCCATAGCTGCCACCTTGAGGGCACTAGCTTGCTCGTGACCGAGGTACCTATCGATCAACCCGTGTATGGCGTATATGACCGGTGTCAGCAGCAAGGCAACGATAAACTTGTAGGTATAGTTGACCATACCGATGGCCAGTACACGTCCTAGACCCCAATCGGCCCCGATGTAAAAAGCGATCAGTAGCACGACGTAGCTATCTACGAACTGAGAGACCAAGGTACTACCCGTCGCCCTCAGCCAAACCTTGCCCTCGCCCGTCGCCCGCTTGATGCGTTGAAATACCAAGACGTCGACCAGCTGACCGATCAGAAAGGCCACCACACTACCTATGATGATCCATAAGCCCTGGCCGAAAACCTTGCGAAAAGCCTCATCCATGTTATCAACATGTGGTTGCTGGAGTAGACCACTCTCCGTAGCCCACCAGCCATTAGGCGATAAGTGCATGGCCACATACACCATAGCAAAGGCATAGAGGATCAGGCCGACCGTGAGAAAACTCAAAAAGCGGACTCGCCGAATACCAAAGTACTCATTGATAACATCCGTCATCACAAAGACCACAGGCCATAATATCACACCTGTCGTGAGGTTAAAACCGAGACCATCGACACCAAAGAGGCTCATAGACATGGCCTCAAAACCTAGCGTCTGCTCTAGACTAAATATCTTGACGCCTATGAACTCCGCCACCATGGCATTGGCCACAAAAAAACCAGCTAGCACGACAAATAAGCGGATCACCTTGTGGTCTAGCATAAACCCTGCAGGCGCTTCTACGTTAGACCGGTGAGGAGCGGTTGATACGTTGCGGTGACTTTGATGATTGTCGCTCATGCGAAGCTTGGTTCTTTATTTTTTTTCAAAACGATCTTTTTCACAGAATGCCAAAGTAGAGACACCCGCCAATCGTTACGTACAATTAAACGTGATAGTGATAGGCTGTCAGGCACGTGAGAGTACTGATAGCAGGACTCTGGCAGCACTAAGGTCGTCTTGCTCTAGGTAGTTTCTTAGCCTAGCACTGCGCGATCCACGTCAGGTTACTATATAAATCATCATTTTTGCAGTCTGTTCACGGCTGCCCAGACTACTTAGGGTAGATAATCGAGAATACTAACACAAATATGGCACGAATAGGTATCAATATTACGGACGGAAGCGTCAAGAAAAAGAGTGACGTCATCATCGGCATCGACCTAGGTACGACCAACAGTCTAGTAGCCATGATGAAGGATGGTGCTCCCATCGCTATTACCGACAAGGCTGGCAAGCACACCCTAGTCCCCTCCATCATACACTTTACAGAAGATCATAGCGTGATTGTGGGCAACGAGGCGCGAGACCTCCTCGTCAGCCAACCGGAGCGGACCATCTACAGCGTCAAGCGACTGATGGGTAAGTCCTACAAAGACCTCGCTGACCTCGCGACCAATATCGGCTACAAGATTATAGACGAAGAGACGGACGCCTTACTTAAGGTACGAGTGGGTGATCGCTTTTATAATCCTATCGACCTGTCAGCAGAGATCCTTAAGCACCTCAAAGATCGCATAGAAGAGAACCTAGGCGCAGAAGTCTCCAAGGCGGTCATCACAGTACCCGCCTACTTTAATGATGCACAGCGCCAGGCTACCCGTGATGCGGGACGACTAGCAGGTCTAGACGTACTACGTATCGTCAACGAACCTACGGCAGCAGCCCTAGCCTACGGTATAGGTCTGCAAGACCAAAGGCAGAAAACCGTAGCCGTCTATGACCTCGGTGGTGGAACCTTTGACATATCGATCCTACAGATAGAGGATGGCATATTTGACGTACTAGCTACAGCAGGAGATACTTATCTCGGGGGGGATGATTTCGACCGTCTCATCACTGACTACTGGACGCAGACGTATGACTTAGATACAGCAAGGCTTGCAACTGACAAGTCATACGGCCAGCAGCTGCGTACTCAAGCCGAAGATGCCAAGAAGGCCCTATCGCAGGCTGTTAACTACGAGACGACCTTTGACGGCATGACACTGTCCATCGATCGTACGACCTTTGCCGATCTAGCTCAAGACCTACTCGATAAGACTAAGACATGCTGCCTACAAGCTATCAAGGATGCGGGCATCAGCAAAGAAGACATCGACGAAGTCCTCCTCGTGGGTGGTAGTACGCGGATGCCGATCGTCAAGGACTTTATCAGAGAGTTATTTGGCCGAGAAGCTAACGATAGCCTACACCCTGATGAGGTCGTAGCCCTAGGCGCTGCCGTACAGGCAGATATACTAGCCGGCAATCAAGGTGACCTCCTGCTACTAGATGTCACTCCCCTATCACTGGGCATAGAGACCGTGGGTGGACTCATGGACACCATCATACCTCGTAATAGCAAGGTGCCTACGAGGGCAGGCAGGGACTACACGACCTCCGTAGACGGCCAGGTAAAACTCAAGGTCAGCGTCTACCAGGGCGAGCGAGACCTAGTCGAGCATAATCGTAAGCTCGGAGAATTCATATTGTCTGGCATACCGCCTATGGCTGCTGGTATACCCAAGATAGAGATCGCCTTTATCCTCGATGCCGATGGTATACTGACCGTGCGAGCCATGGAGAAGCGGTCTGGTGTCAAGGCCAGCGTAGAAATCCGATCACAATACGGCATCAGCGAGGAGGAGATGGCAAAGATGTTGCTAGACAGCATGACCCACGCAGAGGATGACATGAAGGCAAGAGCCCTACTAGAGGCACGCAACGAAGGGCAAAATGTAGTGCAGGCCAGCGTCAAGTTCTTACAGCAAAATAGCGAAATATTAAGCGGTGAAGAGACCACCACGACCAAGGACCTAACGGATAAACTCAGCGCTGCGATCAAGGATGGCAGTAAAGACGATATCAACAAGGCGATGGACGATCTCAATACCTACACGACTCCACTCGCCCATCGAGCCCTAGATAGTAATATCGCCCAAGCGCTTTCGGGCAAGGCTTTGGACAAAGAACTTTAAGATATTGAGGTCTCTACTGTCGTGATAAGCTGTGCTGCTGCATTGTACAGGGACTTTCGGTCTGCCTGCGACTGACCCGCATAGAGACCCTGCTGACAGGCGAGGAGGATAGTCCGTAGATCGTTTATTCGATCGGCTTGCCAGCTATGGTCGGCTTGCAAAGTGGACAATACCTCGTCCATACTCATTGACCCCACAGAGAGGTTGTACTTGTCAGCCACGTAGCCATACATCGACTGCGTCAGTACTTCGTAGTACTCCGCACCGCTTGTCTCCACCAGCACAGAGGCTTTCTGTAAGCGTTCTTGTGACAACTTGGCGGCGGCTTTTCTCCTCTTGATAGCCGGGTCAAGACCAGCCTCCTTATCCCGTCTTAGTTTGCCTATGTAGAGTAGTCCTATCGACAAGAGACTGATGCCGATCAGAGAGTGGTGTATCCACCCACCGAACATAGACTCGCGGTATCGGTATGGTGCACCCTCTGCTACCTTATCGCTCAAGGCAAAAACATCATCTATGGCTCGATCGTCGATCGTAACGGTCCGCTTACCCTGCCGGACCATCACCGTAAATGGCTGCTCCATACCAGCCGTCACCACCGTATCTCTTACCGCATCTAGAAACCTAATCCGTGGATTGACAGCTAGTCTACCTGCTCGCTGTGGTACGAGTAGGTACTTGTAGCGCTGGTATATAGTAATCTCCTCACCTTTGGCATTCTCCTCCTCATAATCTAGCGATGGTGGGAATACCTCCCAGTCTGGTCCCAGGTTAAGGTCGGGTGCCGTCATATTACGCTTATCCCCATTACCACGTAGCTCTAGTGTCAAGGTGGCCGCATCATCGGTACTCAAGCGAAAACTATCTATCGTAGCCCCTACTCTAAAGGTACCGATGGCACCATTGACCTGGTCTGCAACTTTCGGTGACAGGCGATCTACGGATACGGTAAGCCCATTGGACGATACCGTCTTGTAAGTACTAGACCTAGATAGTGGAAAAGTCCGTCTGCGGTTGCCTGACGGTAGCGCCAGTGTCACGTCTACAGGACCAACGTCGTATACTCCCTGCTGCTGCGGGAAAAGGTAGATGCGCTTGAGCACATTGCGGTAGTACTCACGTCCGTTGATGATCTCTCGCTTGCTCCGCCTATTGCGATACTGCGACACCTGCGAATAGAAACCCTCAAAATCTAAATCTTGGCCTATATCGAAGTTATTGACCGATACTTGATGATATAAGACATACTCTAGTACAGCCTGCTGACCAACATAAAGTGAAGTATCAGAAATTTCTAAGCGTACAATAAGATCGTCTCCATCTACAGCGGCATCTTTTCGATCGCTTGGCTCGATGACTTTCACGGTTAGTGCCTTGGTCTGATACAGGTTTTTACCGACACGATAGCGAGCAGGAGGTATTGTTATAGTCCCTGCCTTGTTGGGCAGAAGTGTGTAAGTGTAAGACTTGGACATACTCACTACACCATTAACATATGATTGTCGGGAGCCCTGCTGTACCCCACCTATCTGCTTAACATAGTTAAAGGAAGGCGGCTCGAAGTCACCAGCCGTATTATTCTCAATTGTAAAGGTCACAGACACTGTCGAGCCAAGTAGTACCTTGTCGGTATCAGCCGTAGCGTAGAAGCGGACTTGTTGAGCAGACACAACACTTATACTAAGCATCATGCATAGACTTATTATCCACCTCATATCTTACGTAGTCTTCGCTTGGGCCGTTGAGGAGGAGTAGGCATGTATTTAGGTATTTGAGGATTGGAGTGCCTAGCATTAGCTTGCTGCTTGATACCCTCCGGATTTTCGACTACGATAATCTCTCTCTGCTCGATGGTGATACTGTCGCATGACACTCCAGGTAGTACGATCGTTCCTACTTCCTCTGGGAGCAATACTACCGTCAATGACCTCATCGAACTACGCTGCCCATTGATGATAGACACGCTACTAGAAGTGCTAGGTCCAGCGATAACCGGTAGTCCGTTTAATTCTGGGTTAAGATCGCAAGGGACATTCTCAGCCTTGTAGGACACTTCTACGCGATTACCGAGCAATACGGTATCGAGGCTCGTCCATATCTCTAGAGACTGCGCATGAGTCAGGTAGACGGTCATGCCTAGTAAGAATACCAAAGTAATTCGCATCATAGCTTTTATCACTTTTAGTCTAGGCACAAAGGTAGTCTAGAGCTCGAAATCTGTAAAGTGTCCGTCTCGATAAATTACTTGGCCATCTGCCTCGATGGTTGCGGCTTTGGACATATCGGCTATCATATCCCAGTGGACAGTGGACTGATTAAGACCTCCAGTCTGTTTGTAAGACTGACCCACGGCCATGTGAATAGTACCTCCTATCTTTTCATCAAAAAGAATATTCTTAGTAGGAATATTGATGTCGTAATTGGTGCCGATGGCGACCTCGCCGAACTGCCTAGCACCATCGATATCAAACACCTTGTCTAGGACTGCCTGCCCCTGCTCTGCCGACCACTTACTTACGACGCCATCCTCCACCTCTAGGCGGATACCGCGTACGTCCTGGCCCATGTAGATACTCGGATAGTCGAAGTATACCACACCATTGACACTGGTCTCGACAGGGCCACTGTAGACCTCGCCGCTAGGCATATTAGTCTTACCATCACTATTGATCCAGGTACGACCATCTACGCTAAAGGATATATCGGTCTTGTCATTTTGGTAGCGTATCTGCTTGACCTCGTTGAGGTAGTCTACGACCTGCTGCTGCTGGCGACCTAGTTGCTGCCAGGCACCGATGTAGTCGTCATTGTACAATTTACAAGCATTAAACACAAAGTGCTGGTACTCCTCAAGACTCATATCAGCCTGCTGAGCAGAGGCCTGTGTGGGATACTGGCACAAACTCCGTCGTAGTGACCGATCTGCAGTACGCCGATTATAACTCTCATTGATACTGCGGCTAGCAGCCCTCCTGACAGCTGCACGACTAGGATCTACGTTTTGGTTCTCTTTGAGGTTGTATGGAGCTCGTATGTGGATATAGGCCTCGAACTCTTCGAAGGCAATCTTACGGAGCGGACTGATGTAAGCTAACTGCTCATCACTCGCCTCGCCCATCAAAATCCTGTAATCCTCTTGCCAAGAAAATATAACCTCTAGGTGACCACCTGCTCTCAAGCATGATCGCTGTACTTCACGTATCAGTGGTTCTGCCAGGGTACTGGTAGTTACAAGGAGGCGGTCTCCAGGCGTAATCTCGACACAGTAGTTAATGAGCAGATCTGCATACCTACTTAAGATATCTCGCATCTACTCGTCGATATCATCGCTAAATACAGAACCGTCAAATCGCAATGTAAAGCGAAGGGTATTGTCTAGTGGATTACGCTGATTATTAGTAGGCACTAGGTAGGAAAGGTCCATCCCGAACACATTGTACTTCACACCAAATCCAACGGTAAGGAACTGTCGATTACCCTTCTGTGGATTTTCGTAGTAGTAACCTGCTCTCACAGCGAACTGCTTGTCATACCAATACTCTACACCGAGACTGAAGGCCAGCTCTCTCAGCTCTTCTGAGAAACCTCCTTGTGCATCGGTAAATGATCCTAACATACCTGGTATCAATCCGATCTGTCTGTAATCAGCTATGGAGTCCCTTGGATTTTGATCCCACTCTGGATTGACTCCACGAGATCCATCTGCATTGACAATGGTCTGAGATACTGGCGTAGGTACCATCAACTTATTCATATCAAAGGCGAAGGTCATGGTATTGTATTCGTCGAAGTCTAGCGTAAGCGCAGCTCCTAGACCTAAGTTGGTAGGGATAAAGTCTCTACGACTATCGTCCGTGTAAGACACCTTAGATCCTACATTGGTTATAGCACCACCGAATGTCCAGTTACCCTTATAGCCATTGAGGTTGATTGGCTTTTTGTAAGTAAGACTCACATCTACAGCGAAAGAGTTAGCGGATGATATATCTATACCATTCAGTACCTGGCCTGTAGCGAGGTTACTGTTAATGTACTTAGCGGTCAGTGCAGCACTGAAGTTATCGCCTAGTTTACGAGCATAAGCAGCACCTATTTCAAACTCCCGCGGCTTACCAGTACCTATGTCGTCTCCATCTTGGTTTCTGAAGTTAAGCTCACCTAGTGAGAAAAAACGTACGTTGAAACCAACGGCCTGGCCATCACTTACTTTCTTATAGCCACTGAGGTAGGCCATATAGATATCATCTAGATTGAGGTTACGCAACCACGGCGTGTATGTAGCGCTAAAGGCTGCATCATCCTCTACGAATGCTAGTTTGGACGCATTGAAATGCATCGCATTAGGATCAGCAGATAAGCCGATACCTACATCTCCCATAGCACCCGATCGGGCATCAGGAGTGATACGAAGAAAAGGCAGGGCTGTCAGAACGGTGTTACTGACACACTCGCCATTTTGGTCAACAACGCAGCCGCTTAACGGGTCAAAGCCCTGTGCTGATGTTACATCAATTACCGTAGTCAAGCATAGTGCAATGAGTAAGCACTTGGTAAATAGTCTCATGTAATAGTGGGTTGAAATTCATATTACTGATAAACCATATATCAGTAATCCTTTGCAAAGTTAGCATTAATTACCTGTCATTTATACGTAGCATACTAGCAGATCGTGTAAGCGACAGATTATCTAACTCTGGAATCCTCAGATTTAGTGTGTAAGGGTATACAAGTGTCCGATATAAATCATCGAGCTCAGGGATACCGCCTGACCCTGGAAAGTTAAACTCTAGGAAAGACTCCGTTAAAGTCGTAGCAATTGCGAAGCGTTTAATCTCACGGCCTTGCATATCATACACCAGTAAATCCCCCTCAACGTAGTAACCAAGAAGGTTATGGTCAAAGCGTATTATTGTCGTAGATGTGTAGGGGTTGGGGTAATTGTAAAGGTCAGAAATCTCCAGCCCCGGACCGTCCGTCACCCTAAACAGCAGACTTGCCTCACCGCTATTATTAGCCGCATCCCACGCCTTGACCGATATGGTATAGTCGCCTGGTGGTAAGTCTTGCAGCTGATACATCGCTGTACCCTCTGTAAAGCCCTGCGGACTAGCCTCATAAAAGTCATTAAGCACATAAGTATCCTCAAATGGACCAGTAAGCGTGGCTACTAGGTCGTGCCCTATCGAGTTACCGGTCACATTGATACCGAGGTCGTCCGCTAGATCTACGATGAGTAGTGGATTCGCACTCGTCAGTCCCCCATCTACAAATGATCTATCATTCATATAAAGGACTACATCAGGACCTACATCATCACTGACTCCTCTGCCACCGCCACCTACTAGTAGTGCCGATGTACTACCTGCAGCGTCTACCACATCATTGTGGGCATAGATACTGATCCTACCCGCGCCTACCTCATAGTTGATATCAGACGGCACTACAAAAGAGAAGGTCACTATTCCTTGTCGAACAGGCACCTTACCTCTAAACAATATATTACTCAAAGCATCGAACTCCCCAGGTCTACTCGTGGGGTCATTGTTGAGTAGTCGCAGTCTAGATGCTTTGTCATAAACAGTAACCGTTGCCTCCCCGCTAAACATCGACATAAAGGTACCAGTCACGCCATCTCGTACCTCTGCCTCAACGGTAACCTTCTCTAGGGCTCCTACAGGAGTATCGAGATCATCTATGGGTGTGTCATTAACCGTTGTGACTACGATATCGTGCTCCGGCAGGTCTATCTGCTGAGAAGGATCGCCGATAAGGACGAACTTTCTAGCGTTGGCTCGGAGTGTATCGGCACTATTTCCATTTTTACTTTTTCTTATAATATCGCCAAAGCGCTGGGCCTCGCCATCGACCTTACTGTATAGTGTATCGGTCACGCTTGATACTAGCCGTTCATTGTCATTGGCGTATACGGCTCTAGTCGTAGTAAACAAGCCTATTACCCCACTACGTTGTCGCAGGAAACTAGCCTCTCCACCACTCACTACTGCTGGGTCATCAAATCCTGTGAATGTGCAGGTAGCTGTAATCATTAGTGGATACTGGCCAGGATTATTCCATTGCTGGATATCATTGAGCTGTAGCACTCGCTCCTGTGCCCACCCTCTGGGACCACCATGGCCTAGGTAGTTAATCATCAACTGACCACGCTGAAAAGATTGCGTAAGCGCCTCACTAGCATCAGGGTATCGCTCACCACCGGGGGTAGACACCTGCTCATAGGCATCGAGATAAATCTTAGTGCTATTAAAGTCTGCATACTTCACATCTGTCTTAGTCGCTACCCGCTCACTCTG
>CAYMFD010000003.1:13545-69916 GCA_964389475.1 uncultured Saprospiraceae bacterium | reverse complement strand
TGATAAGTAGGCACAAAATTCTGATCGGCATGCTCTGTCAGCAGATGGCGGTAGTCATATGAGGCGTCACCAAAAAGCAATAGATACTTAAGTCGTTGATTGGACTTTTCGTAGACCATCTTGACAAAATCTCGAATGGCCGTAGGATCTCCCTTGCCGCTACCAAACTCTTCTGCGACCTGCTGCATAGTCACAGCTTCTATGGCTAGTCCGGCTTGTAGCGATCTATGCTCAACGTATCGCAGCGCCTCACTCTCAAACACGGAGGGGTAAACGACGAGCATATCCACATTATCAATACCATGTAGGTTTTGGTTGGCTACCCTCCCCTGCGCCACAGGTGAAGGATACGTGGCATCACTACGCCATGCCAGCAATCGGCGAGGCTCGTCTCCCATGTAAGTATTGGCTAACTCTACAACCTCGTTGTGGTGAGTGACATCCCACAGACGATAAGGAGAGCTTGGTGACTGTGTCCATCCATGCACCTGACCATCTACATCGGTCGTAAAAACCTCTATGACATCACCTGACCACTCCACTCTATGATCGGCCCTTACAGTGATGTAATCTAGCCAAGCCTCACTGACCGTACCATTGGTCGGATAGTTGACATCAAGCGTAAATGGTGCTACCGCCGCAACCTGCTCACGAAAGGCAACTCTACGTGCATATATGCTGGTCGAGCTACTGCCTACAGCAGATACTGGTCGAGAAAAGCTCTCATTAGCTACCTGTAACTCTAGTCTACTACTACTCTTACTTCGAGCCGCCATCAAGACCTCAACCTCTACATCTGATCCCTCTCGTAAATCCTCAAGAGAGAAGTATTCGTCAAAAGACTGTGTACGCTGCGAGTTAAAATACTCACCGAACCACTGCTGCCCGGTGCCCTCCGTCAATGCAAAATCGCCTAGAAGATTGACCCGATCTACCTCGTGGTGTTGGCAGCGATAGATTGACTCATGTACCACATCAGCAGCACCAAGATCGAGCCCCTGCACTCGAGTAGCTTCTTGACCACCTATCTTAAGGTAGTAGTAGTTGTGATTTGCATACGGATTCTCGTCCCACACCCATCGATCAACACTGTAAGACCAAGCATCAGGCCCTTCTGCATAAAAGATAATTCGATCCCCGTCGTCTAGTCGGCCATCCTCACCACCTATAATGGTGATGGCATTCTGTGTCAGATCATCGAACCGCTCGTCTCCTACCCGCTCAGGCAATCGACCACCACCGTTACCGTATATATGTATAGACGATGTACTCAATCCGTCCACATTCACACCTAGGTCTACAAGGTAGTCACGATCTATCTGATAGATACCAGTGGTACTGATCTCCAGTTTGTAGACATCTCCATCAGCCAAAATCGACCTCTCAGCATACGGCAATTGTCCACTGGCATCGGGACTAATCACACACAGTGTCAAGATTACCAGTAGTATCTTTGCGATATCTATTTTAGCGTTTGGCGTGATTTTGTACATACTATCTATATGGATTCTGGGATTGTAAACGTTGCATTTATCGTACTATTGCGGTTCATAAAAAGAAACCTATTGATCACTACGTTTGTTCCTAGCATAATGTCTAGAAATGTATCCTGCAGAACATTCGGGTTGTTTATTCTATTTGCCCTGGCAGCAAGTACGACGATTGCGCAGGACGCTGTGTACAGCCAGTATTATAGCAACCCCATGCGAGTCAATCCCGCCTTTGCGGGTCGGTCATACGGCCCGACCTTCGTAGCCCAGTATCGTAATCAATGGCCCAGCATATCCGCAAACTACCAGACCTACAGTCTCAGCTACGACCAGCACCTGGGTAGTGGCAATGATGCGATAGGCATACAGGCAAGTCGAGATGCTGCGGGTGGATTCTTTTTTACCAATAGTATTACTGCCACCTACTCCTACAGGCTAGATATCAAAGAAGGATACAATGTCAAGATCGGCCTTGAGACTGGGATTCTTAATACCGCTTTAGACTGGGATCAGTTTGTATTTGAAGATCAGATAGACCCACAGTTCGGCATAGCTCCCGGCGGGGCGGCACTGCCATCGGGCGAGTTGCGTCCCGACCAACTCAGCAATACATCTCTAGATGTCAGTGCTGGTGTGCTCCTTAATGCCAAAAACTATTTCTTAGGTCTAAGTGCCAAGCACCTAACAGGCAATCCCACTACTGTCACAGATAGTGAGTCGGTCAATTCCATAGGCATCCCCACTAGGTTTGGTGTGATAGCAGGCGCTGAGTTGACACTAATAGAAGGCAATAAGCGAAAATTCCCAACGTTACTACAACCTACTGCGGTCTTCGTATCGCAGGCATCATTTTGGCAGCTGAATGCAGGAGCCAATGTGGATATCGGTCTCGCATACGGCGGTCTACACTATCGACACACAGCTACCAATGGTGACGCAGTAATTGCTACATTTGGTTTTAGGAAAGATAGGTACCGATTTGGCTACAGTTTCGATTATACGATTTCGCAACTAGGCATCCAGACAGGAGGAAGCCACGAGATCAGCATTTTAATGAACCTAG
This sequence comes from uncultured Saprospiraceae bacterium, assembly GCA_964389475.1. Taxonomy (GTDB): domain Bacteria; phylum Bacteroidota; class Bacteroidia; order Chitinophagales; family Saprospiraceae; genus CAYMFD01. The sequence goes on along the minus strand of CAYMFD010000003.1, from coordinate 67,363 downwards.
ACGACCTCTATGATAGGCCGTCAAAATATAATGACTGCCTAAAGCTTTTCCGATGATTGTATGGTACGATTTATGGTCTACATAATTAAGTGGAGCGAAAATCGCACGATTTCAGAATTTGACTATCTTTGGCGATCTAAAAATTTGTTTGAGCAATGACAAAATGGATTCAATTTACCTGCCTAGCACTAGTGTCTGGGCTACTACTCTCTTCTTGCAGCAGGAAAGAAGAGTCATCTTCAACGACAGGATGGAACTATAATGATCCCGAGTGGGGCGGTTTTGAAAAGATCGACTACGAAGGCCAGATTACAGGTCCGAATCTTGTGCTTATAGAAGGTGGTACTTTCATGATGGGGCTCACCCAGGATGACGTGATGAAGGACTGGAATAACATTCCACGTAGAGTTACGGTATCTTCGTTCTACATGGATGAGACGGAGGTGACCAACATCGCCTATAAGGAATACCTCTATGACCTGCATAAGACTTACATCAGCTACCCAGAGGTATACAAAGCAGCCCTACCTGACACACTAGTATGGAGAGAAGAGCTAGCTTATAACGAGCCGTTGGTCAATACCTACCTCAGACACCCTTCGTATGATGACTATCCAGTTGTTGGTGTTAATTGGCATCAGGCTAATGACTATAGCAAGTGGAGAAGCAACCGTGTAAACGAGTTTCTTCTTATCGAAAGAGGTATCCTCAATCCTAACCCTGAGCAGAAGGATTCTGACAAGTTTGATACAGAGGCATATCTAGACGGTCAGTATCAAGGTAGCGTACGTAAAAATCTTCCTGACCTATCGACTGGAGGTGAGAGGCCTGTGAAGTTCGAGGATGGTATTATGCTTCCTGACTACAGACTGCCTACAGAAGCAGAGTGGGAATATGCTGCACTAGCACTACAAGGTAATCAAGCTTCTACAAAGGATGAATTGATCACCGACAGAAGGATCTATCCTTGGAATGGTAACACGGCGAGATACAAAAAGCACAATGCTAACCAAGGTGATATCATGGCCAACTTCAAAAGAAGCCGTGGTGACTACATGGGTATGGCAGGTAATCTGAATGATAATGCATCTACGCCGGGTCCTGTTGCCACTTTCTTACCTAACGACTTTGGTCTCTACAATATGGCTGGTAACGTCAGCGAGTGGACTAAAGACGTCTATCGTCCTATGACAAGTGCGACCATTGCGGATGTGGAAGGTCAGGACCTTAACCCTTTCCGTGGTAATGTATTCCAGACTCGTGTTCTAGATGAGCAAGGTAATCCTGTTGAAAAAGATAGCCTTGGTATGATACAGTACAGAGATGTCACAGACGAGGAAGCTATGAACCGTGAGAATTACAAAACCGGAGATGCTAGAGACTACCTTGATGGTGACAACGAAGAGACGGAGTATGGCTATGGAATTACTACATTGATCAACGATAGTACCCGTGTATACAAAGGTGGTTCGTGGTCTGACAGGTTATACTGGGTTAGTCCTGGTACTAGAAGGTACAAAGACGAGAAGTCAAGCGATAGAGACCTTGGTTTCAGATGTGCCATGATCCGTATGGGATCGTCTACTGGTAATGATGATACTGGTGGTAATGTATTCCAAGAGAAAAGAACTAAAGTGAAGCGTCGATACAAATAGTAGATGACCATTGATGAAAATTACCGAGGGGAGTTGGCTAGATGCTATCTCCCCTTTTTCTTTGTAATGTATCAGCCCTTCGCTCGACTATGACGATTAATGAGATTTATGATTACTACCTCACATGTACGGGAGTCAGTATTGACAGCAGAACGGTACAGGAGGGAGACCTATTTATCGGTATCAGCGGCCCTAACTATGATGGCGACCACTATGCCGAGGCAGCATTGGCCAAAGGGGCGAAATATGCGGTAGTACGTAATAGCGAGATTACCGGACCACAAATTCTGCATAGTCCTCTAGGTGGAAAGGCCACCCTCACACAGCTTGCTATCAAGAAGCGATCGACGCTGACTGTACCGGTAATCGCCCTCACTGGAAGTAACGGTAAGACCACAACTAAGGAACTCCTCCATAGAGTCCTAGCTACCACTTTTAAGACCTACGCTACTACTGGCAATCTTAACAATCATCTAGGCGTCCCACTTACTATCTTACGGTCTCCTGCTGATATAGAAATACTAGTGGTAGAAATGGGAGCTAATCATCAGAAAGAGATAGCGCATCTAGCCAGCATCGCTAGGCCCACTATAGGCCTCATCACCAACATCGGTAAGGCACACCTTGAGGGTTTTGGCGGAGAAGAGGGAGTCTACATAGGAAAGAAGGAACTCTATGACTACATCGCAAAGAATCACGGTGTCGCTTTCGTCAATGGTGACGATGACAAGGTGGTCAAAGCAGGTCAGCAGGTCGACAACAGGGTAAGCTACACGCTGACAGATACTTTTTCAGAATTAGGCATCAGCGAAAACAATACCATTACATATAGTGTGGAGGACTCTCAGATCTGGACTACCCTACTTACTGGGCGATACAATGCTAGCAACATGGCTGCTGCTATCGCTATAGGCAAGTACTTTGACATCACAGACAGCCTGATACATGATGCGATCTGCAGTTATCACCCTACTAATAGCCGCTCTCAACTGATAAGACGCAAAGACTCTATCATCATTATGGATGCCTACAACGCCAATCCTGATAGTATGCTTGCTAGCCTAGCCAATCTTGTCAGCTTCAGCACCGAGCTACCAAAACAAGCAATCCTAGGTGAAATGCTAGAACTCGGTAAGGCTAGTAAGTCGGAGCATCAGCGTATAATAGATCAGTGCCACAGTGATATGATCCAAGCCACTCTGGTAGGTCCCGCCTGGAAGGCCTGCGACACAGGAGGTCTTACCTGGAAAGAAACTGTAGATGCTGTGGACTCTGATATACTGTCAGGATCATGCACCCTACTAAAGGGTTCACGTGGCGTAAAACTAGAGAGATTACTCTCTTAATAAAGCGTCTAGTTGAGCTCGACAAGTAACTTGTGGAATCTCACCTTGAGAACTATGCGTAAAGTAGCCTCTCTACTCTCAGAGGCAACTTTCCCTCGGTAATTTGAATATACTCCGTATCATGGATAGGTATGTAATCGTCGTCGTTCTTAACCCAAAGCTTGCCTGATTTCTCTGACCTGACCAGCGCAACATCCATATCTGAAAACGTCACAATGATCTCTTGCATATCGCTAAAGTCCTGCTCCGTAGATTGTAGACGCAGATTATAACCCTCGGTGAGGTACCATAGTAATACAGCGCAGCAATCTACCCATTGTGGCGTATACTCAGATTGTGGTACTTCGAAACAGACCTGTCTCAGATAGCGACTCTCTCCTAGCGACCGAGCAACCTGACATGCCTCTTCTATTGTCATTCCTGTCACTGGACCAACTCCAGTATCAGACCGCCGAATAGCGTCACAGCTCCACAGCACAGACTCGACCTGCCGAGTAACAGGCTCAATCAGCTCAGACTGGTCACGTAGCCCACCTAGACTGAGCGGGCATAAATGATACAAAGCAGCAAGTAGATCGCCAGGTATCAAATGACGCTGATAACCCAGAGTAGGAAGCTCTGCTCTCCTAGGAGAGGCCGCAACTATCATATCATGCACATAATCAGGTCCAAAAAACTCAGAAAACGCTACAGTAAGATGATTACTCTCCTCTGGTGATATACTATTTAATTCATTGACTAGCGATATGTCGACATTGACACCAACTTGCGAAAGCCCCTCAATGGCAGCTCTTAACACATCGCATAAAACCTCATCAGTGACCAAAACTCGTACTTTCTTGGCGCTGTCGGGTATCTTTTTTTCACTTTGGCTCATCATTTGCGTTACTTCTCCTGCAAAAGTACGTCTAGAAGGCAAAATGATGTACTGCTAATCATCTTATCGAAAAATTAAAATCGGCAAATCAGCGAGCTGTACCTTTCAAAATGCCAACTACTAACCGAGAATGTATTTTAGGTATCTCAAAGAGAGTATAGTTGCAAGTTTGCCTTACATTTGCACAATATTAGGATCAAACGAATTATTACCTATGACTAAAAAGATCTACTCGTTTCTACTCGCATGTACTTTCTGCGGAGCAGGACTAACAGCTCAGGAAACAACTACAGGACTTGTAGCAGACGAAATGACGGCCAACCCCGACCAAAACAGTCAATGGCGCATGGGAGAGTATAACTACTCTGCCAAGCCAAAAGATGCATGGGAACTAGGTGTTCACTTAGGACACTACTTCATCGACGGAGATGTTGACAGACGTATACCTGGTGGTTACGGTGTCGGACTACACCTTAGAAAAGCAGTTCACTATGTCTTTTCTGTAAGAGCAGATTTATTTTATGGTGTGGCTAGAGGTCTAGACCCACAGCCATGGTCTGCTGCAAGAGCATTACCAAACTCTCAAGGAGGTGGTTTGACTGAAGTGTTCCCTAATGAAGAATTAGGTTACAACGACGTTTACGGTGTGTACGAAGATGCGGGCGAAGTATGGTTCCCTTCTCACAGAACACGTAACGTATATGGTGCACTGCAAGGTGTTATCAACGTTGGTAACTTACTATTCCACAAAGACAGAAACAAGTGGAACTGGTACATCGCTTTAGGAGCAGGTCTGTCGTCACACAGAACTATGCTTGATCTCTTCGATGCAGATGGTCAGCCTTACACAGATCTTCGTAATCGCGTAGATTTTACGCCTGATCGCTTTAACACTAAAGCAGGTCGAGATGATATCGAAAGCCTATTAGATGGTATCTATGACGGTGAGTACGAAACAGAAGGTTTCAAGAAGCGTGGTATCTTCCGTCTGGGAGATGAGACCAACATTCACGTAATGTGGACTGGATCTATGGGTATCGCTCGTAAGATCAGCAGAAGACTTAACTTAGGTATAGAGCACCAAGTGATGGCAACTGACAATGACTATCTTGATGGTATCAAGTTCAGAACTGCCCTAGATCAAACGAACAACGTAGATCTACAGCACTACACTAACCTACGTCTTGCGATCAACCTTGGTAACCTAGATGATGGTACTGAGCCTCTATACTGGTTAAACCCACTAGACAATACATTTAACGATATTGCTGAACTAAAGCAACGTCCTGTACTTGATCTTACTGATGATGATGCTGATGGTATCGTTGACATGCTTGATCAAGAACTTGACACGCCAGAAGGTTGTGCTGTAGATACAAGAGGTATCACACTAGATAGCGATGGTGACGGACTTGCAGATTGCAAAGACAAAGAGCCTTACTCACCTCCTGGTTTCGAGGTTGATGGTGTAGGTGTTGCTCAAGTACCTTCTTACGTAACAGAGGGAGACGTTAACACTATCGTCGATGAGAAGAATGCAGGTATGATGTCAACAGTTAACACACTGATAGCATCGAACAGTGACTGTGGCAAGTGGTTCCTACCAATGATCCACTTCGATCTAGACAAGTCTAACATCAAGCCAGAATTTTACGGTCACCTACACCACGTAGCTAACGTAATGGAAATGTGTCCTGATGTATGTGTTGCAGTTGTAGGTCACACTGATCCACGTAGCAGCAACAGTTACAACCAGAAACTATCTTACAACCGCTCTCAGTCAGCAGTCGACTACCTAGTAACTAACTATGGTATCGACAGAAGCAGATTTAAGCAAATGTATGGTGGTGAGGAGTCTCCTCTTAACGCAGGTGGTAGTGCAAATGCACACTATATGAACAGACGAGTAGAGTTTAGAGTATGTAAGGATAGCGACTACTCAATGCCAATGCCGGAAGGTACAAGCGTAGGGTCAGGAAGTGGAGTAAGATCTACCGGAAGCACTTACAGTGGTAACAAAAACAGCGGTTACTAGAATTGTAACCACTTTTAATATATTATTAAGGGTTGTCTACACACGTAGACAACCCTTTTTTATTTGTGACAGAGTATAGCTAATCACTTTTATTGCATATCTTTCATTTACTCATGAGATATGGCAAGATTGATATACCGTGGCATCGATTTCCACTACTGCGAGTAGTTATTGCTCTAATTCTTGGAATCATTGCTTCTAGTATAGTTGCCCTGCCTACTAGTGTTTATCTATCGCTATCGATCACAGCAGGTATCTACTGCGTAATCTGCCATAGAGCTGGTGTCAATATAGCTCAGCAGTTATTTATCAAATCTATCCTCTTATTAGCCACCGTCTTTTTCTTAGGTGCTGCTCGATACTCTTCTGAAACCTACTCTCTTCCCGCCAACCACTACTCACACTACGTACTAGAGCAGGGTAAGCAATCCATCGAAGGCCTGGTACTAGAACGACCAAAGGTCCGAAATAGAGCGAGAACGTTTGTAGAGGTACAATCTATCATTGACGCCGATGGAGACTACCAGGCGACACAAGGCAAAATGGTCTTGTACTTTCTATCGACTGATAGTGTAGCGACCGCCTACCAGCCAGGTGACAAGATCGCCCTACATACAGCAATCACACCTACCCTAGCCAATACTAATCCCTATGCTTTTGATTATAAGGAGTATTTGCACAATAGAGGTGTCGACTACCAAGCTTTTGTCAGTACGGAGCGACACACACGACTTGCAGAACGGCAACTACCTATATGGGCACAACTAGCTAGTGATTTTAGGAGTCATGCCCTCCAGACTATCCAGGACTACATGCAAGGAGATGACGAAAAAGCAGTGGTCTCCGCAATGCTGCTGGGCTACAGAAACAATATAAGTAGCGACCTCTATGACTCTTACACTGATACGGGGGTAGTACATGTACTGGCTGTAAGCGGCCTGCATGTAGGAATCGTAGCGGGCTTGCTGCTATACCTTCTATCGTTTCTGACGGATAAGCGTCTCTCTACCAAGATACTCAAAACAGTCATTGTCATTGCGATCCTAAGTGCTTATGTCTTGATTACTGGCGCCGCACCAGCTGTACTGAGAGCGGCTATTATGTTTGGCCTGATGCTGATCGCCTCCTTTCTGTCCAATGATCTCAACGTATTTAATTCGCTGTCCCTCGCCGCCATAGCCATGCTGCTGGTCGATACCTCCATGCTATTTCAGGCAAGCTTTCAGTTTAGCTTCCTGGCGCTGACCAGTATAGTATTCTTTCAGCCATACCTCGTACAGCTCGTATCACCCAAAAATAAGGCACTTGACTGGATGTGGCAGATGGTAACCGTTGCACTATCCGCACAGATCCTTGTCTTCCCGCTTACGATCTTCTACTTTCATAAGTTCCCGCTATACTTTATGCTGAGCAGCATCATAGCTATACCGGCGGCGGTCGGCATCATCTATGGAGGCATATTACTTATAGGCGCTGCCCTCATACTGCCGGCCGCAGCAAGCTCTGTCATAGGAGTACTACTATCCTACTGGGTGTGGGGGTTTAATAAAGCTATAGCGCTGATCAATGCCCTGCCAGGTACGGTCGTTGACGGTATTTGGTTCGAACGATCCACCACCATCCTACTCTATGTACTTATAGGGCTATTGATGATATTACTGGCATTTAATCGTAAGCCCCAGACTATCTTCGCTGGCTTATACGTAGTACTGCTTATGGTTGTCCTGTCAGGCTTCCGGTCTATCACCAGACACCATCAGGCACACATGACTATCTATGACATCTACGGAGGCTATGCCATAGACTTCATTATAGATGACAAAACCTACTACCTCAGGGACAGTACCATCAGCCCAGAAAAGTATCACTTTGCGGTATTTAATAATCGCATAAAGCACAGAGCTAATACGCCTGTAGAGTTGCAATCAACACTACAGGGTGATCAGATATTCGCAGATGTAGAGAAAGGCTACATAGAGGCCTGTGATAAGCGGATTGTTATTACTGGTGGCTCTGTACCGGTAGTGTGCACCAGTGTGGATATGTTGATTGTTACCAAGTCTGACAAACTACACCCCTACACCTACCTATCCACTATAGACCCAACCCTGATCGTTATCGATAGTAGTCTAGACTGGCAACAGAGGAAAGCGTGGAATCGTGCTGCGGAGCTTTATGGTAGTACGCTATATGCCATCAACCGTCAGGGAGCCCTCACCTACAACCTGCACTCATGAAAGAAAAGCAGAGGGAGCAGTTTTACTTTTATAGGTCAGAGCGGCATGGCTTGTATGCACTGCTCCTCATCATTGCCGTCACGTGGAGTGGATTTACATTATACCCCTATCTAGCGCCGCCTGACGCCATAGACAAGGAACAGCTCCTGACCAATCATGTACAGTGGCTCAAGGCAGACAGCCTAGATCAAGTACGACGCAAGGCAGCATACAAGGCTAAGTACAAAACTGCTGATAAAGAAAAATACTCTAAATCTAAAAAGTGGTCGCAACCACGCGACTATAATCAGAACAAGCGTAAGCCCAAAACACCAAGAGAACGATTTGTTTTTGACCCTAATACACTATCAGCAGACAGCCTAAAGCGTCTAGGCTTTAAGTCATGGATAGCGGACAATATCGAAAAATACAGAAATAGCGGAGGCACATTTAGAGAAGCAAGCGACTTGCTAAAGATCCGCAATATTGACTCGAGCCTAGTGACTGAACTCCTACCAATGATCAATATTGAGCCGACACCAGACAAACAGTGGCCCAAGAGAGATAGTACAGCCAAGCCTGAGAATAACTCCCCTTCGCTGGTAACCATAGACTTTATAGATATCAATAGCGCCAACCAGTATCAATGGATGCTCTTACCAGGCATAGGTGAAGCTAAGGCACGCATCATCGTAGAGGAGCGAGAAAAGCTAGGAGGCTTTCACAGCGTAAACCAGCTAAAAGAGGTCTGGGGCATAGACGATGATCTCTATGCTGAGATCTCACCGCAACTAGAGGCTCGATCACCTATCTATCGAAAATTGAGAATTAACCTCGAAGATGTAGAAGGTCTAGCCCAGCACAAATACATTAACTATAAGCGAGCGAAGATCATCTGCGCCTATCGCAAACATCATGGCCCTTACCAGTCGACCGAAGACCTAAATAAGATTATCGCCTTTGACGAAAGCTTCGTGCAAAAGATCGAACCCTACCTAGACTTTAGCACGACTTACATCACACGCTAAATAGTCCGTAAGACTGTGACAAAAATATATGAGTGGATACACCATTTTTTAGCATCTTAGCATCTCAATACTAGTGTACATCTTAACAGTGATTTATGAAGTCGATTATCAATATTGTTCTCCTAGTCATTATTGCCTTCTTGGTATACATGCTTATCAACTCCATTAAGGAGCCGATAGCCTTTGAAGATGCTAAGAATCTACGTAGTGGAGCCGTTATAGAACGACTCGAGGACATCAGAACTTCTCAAGAATTATATAAGAGTATCAAAGGCAAGTTCGCAAGTACTTTTGATAGCCTGACTTATACACTTAAAAATGAGCAAATCCCTTTTGTTAAGATCGAGGGAGACCCTGATGACATAGGTAATCTCGACAAGGTTACCCGTGACACCATCTACTTCTCTGCTATCGACTCTATCAATGCACTAGGTATTAATCTAGACTCACTGCATATCGTACCATTTTCTAAAGGCGATAAGTTCACCATGCAGGCGGATACCTTGACGTATCAGAGTGCTCTTACCAATGTACTGGAGGTAGGTACAGTATGGAAGTCGTTTATGGGACCCTACGCCAATCGTAAATACACCAAGTACGATAAGACGTATGAGCCAAACGCTAGACTAAAGTTTGGGGACATGAATAAGCCTTCACTCTCAGGTAACTGGAACTAAGCCCTGTGTCAGATACGCAGGCTAAGACCAACATTCTCGCTATAACGGCAAATACTCAGAATGCCTTTTTCGGAGTATTCTCTGAGGATCTTGAGTTGCTATACTCAGATCGTCTAGCGCTGGATAGCTGTATATCGTCTTCAGACTTTGTCAGATCACTAAAGCAGTCACCTACCCTAGTAGATCATTACAAGCGTGTGGTGGTGTGCTTAAAGTCTGCAGAGCAAATAGTACTGCCCTACCGAGATTACAACAATACCGATATCGATACGGGCTGGAGACATGGCCTAATAGAAAAGCCCGTAGATCAGGAAATATCTATTATCACTAGGATTGACAAGTACCTCCATGATGCGCTGGTAACGATGTATCCTACTGCAAAGATTACGAGCCTGGGCACCCAACTAGCTGAGCATCTATACCCCAGCGATAAGCAGGTGGTTGCCGCTCATATCGACAAGGGTATGGTATATATGGCAGTCTATGATGGTATGAAATGCCGCATATTACGTGCCGTAGCAGCAGAAACTAAAGAAGACTACCTCTACCTGCTGCTGCATAGCTTAAAGGTGGCTAGTATTGACCCCAATACAGTCTCACTCAAACTGAGTGGTGATATCTATCCAGACAGCCTGCTTTACAGCCTCCTTAAGAAGCATGTGAGGCACGTATCCTTTATAGCCCCAGCACGTCTTACCCTCAGGACTAAGCTGCCCGACACCGTAAAACAACGATACTTTGAGCTATACGCCACTGCGGTATGCGTATAATATCAGGTCACTTAGGTGGCCGTAAGATCAAGCCTCCATCTAACAAATGGCCCACCCGGCCGACCACGGACTTCGCTCGAGAAGCCCTTTTTAATATTCTAGACGCTAGGATAGACTGGTCTACGACGTCCATGCTAGACTTATTCGGTGGTACTGGGATGGTGACCCTCGAAGCTGCAAGTCGAGGCTGTGGAGATATCACATATATCGACAGACACCGACCATGTGTGCAGTGGGTCAAGCAGATCACAGCTGATCTTGGCGTAGCATCTAGTATTGCGATCAGACCCTTTGATGTCAAACGATTTATCAAGTCTCAAGAGAAAAAGTCAACTACCTACGACTTCATATTCGCAGATCCACCCTATGACTGGCCAGATATGCACAAGCTGTCAGACATGATCTACCACGCAGACCTACTTACTGATGATGGTCTACTCGTGATCGAACATAGTAGTACGACCAATCTAACTCTATGTCAGCACTGGGTAGAGGACAGGAAGTATGGTAGCTCGACGTTTAGCTTTTTTGTGTAGGTTGGGCAACTAGTCTATTCTGGCAACTCGCTATCACCACTAACGTCTATAAGTCTAGTAATCGTAATGCGTTACCTCATACAATCTGATACCACACTAACCTGAACATACTGTTTATTGCAGTTGCTTTTGCACTACTATCCTGCGTTATAAGCCTCGTCATAGCTGATACTATGCTAGCCAACTATCCGCTTTACGCCGTCTCCCACTTTTACACATATACCTCTACTGCTGCGCAGATCACTCCATTAAGCCTTGACTAGCGCAAGACTCCTCTCCACCATTATACGGCACTCTCAAGTTAAAAAGGTAGTAGAGCTAATTCGTAAAACTGTAGATACAAAAAGGCCTCTCCCTACAGAAGGAAGAGGCCTTAGTACTTTTTAAACTATATCGTTTCCCAGTGGTGGGACTAACGCTAGTTGAATATGTATCTGATACCGAATCGACCTCTCCATCTAGAGCTGAAGTCAAGAATATTGAATCGTTCGTTACCTAAGTTCTCCTCTGAGAAAGAGAAGGTAGGTGTTGTACCATCATCTTCGTAACCTTGGAAGTCAATAAGTCTGTAGTCAAACGGGTTACCGAACTGAACACCCCACTCTTTATTAAGTAGGTTACCTACGTTAAATACATCAAAAGTAAACACTAGCTTATCCCCTTGTCCAGTAAAATCAACATCAAAAGCTTTACTTATCTTAAGATCAAACTGATGTGTGAATGGAGTACGGTTAGAGTTCTTACCTACATACTGCCCTCTTCGATCGCTGAGGTAATCATCTTCAGTAATAAAACGGTCAAGCAATACCCACTGCTCTTCTGCTGTCATACCATTCGCATCAACAAGATTTGCTTCTGCTTCGTTAGCAGGGACGTAGATGAGACTACGATTTCTACCTGTATCGCCAGACTCGTTATTAACATTTTCTCCGTCATCTGTTCCATACACGTAACTATATGGCGAACCACTTTGACCATTGTAAAAGACACTAAATCTAAAAGGGTTAGCATCATCTTTACTAGTCTTAAGATTTACTCCAAGATTGGCTACAACTCTACCACCTGGAGAGAAGTCTGATCGACCAAGTACAGCATCGTTACGACCATTAATGGACATAGCACCTCTCCATTGAGATGAATTCTGGCTTGACGTACCCTCAAAAATAGCTTCTGCATCACCGTAAGAATAAGCAACACCGAAATTAGCACCATTACCAAACTCCTTATCGACACGTGCTGTAAAGTTGTAAGAGTAACCTTCGTTTGTGTTGGTAGCGAGTATTACTGATGTATATCGATCATCTATGCGGATGGGGCTACCATTATCATTACTAGTATATACAGCCCTATTGTCTCCACCATTAGTCCAATTAAAATCTAGTTCATTAAGAGAATTGACATTGGAGTAAAATACGTTATTAAGTGTTTTGGTAAACATACCATCTACAGAGGCATACCAACCATTACCAAACTGCTTATCAACACCTATGTTAGTTCTGAAGACTTGTGGATACCTGAAATCCGCAGCAAACAAGTCAACTTGACCAGAAGGCACCGCAAAGTTAGGGTTCTCATATTGATCTTGTACTTCTGCAATGAAAGGGATCTCTGGAAGATCGTTCTGATTGACTGTTCCTATTGTGACTCCATTATTAGTATACATACCTCCAGGCCATACGAATGGGATACGGCTAGTAAAGATACCTGCACCACCTCTAATTGTGGTCGTTTCGTTAAGAAGGTAGTTTGCACCTATTCTAGGGCTAAGCATTATTTGACCTGATGGTGCTGTTCCACCTTGAGCTCCCTTTAAATCGTATACTTCGCTGAGTGCTGGTATAGTAGACGAATTAAATGATTCATGAGTATTAGGATCAGTAGTCAGGATGGGGATATCAACTCGCACCCCACCAGTTAATGTAAATTTATTATTCACCAACCATTCGTCTTGCACATAGAACCCAAGCTGCATCGCATTGAACTCCGCTGCAGCAGCACTACCATCACCAGCAAGATCGTCAACCAAAGAGTAAGACCTAAAGTATCTACTGGCATTGTCATTGTAAAAGTCCTCCAGGCTTGAGTACCTATACTCTCCAAAATTCTGACGAATGAACAGATTGTAAAAACTCATAAACTCATTATGAGTACCTACCGTAATTGTATGATCTCCTTTGTATAACTTGAAATTATTAGTGATCGTTAGTACATCCTGGTCAAGTTGATTGGCTGTAGAGAATGCTTCTGAACCAAATTGTATTCTTCCTTGCCCATCATCAATCCGTACTCGAGGAAAATCTTGTCCTATTGGGTCTCTATCATCACGAACCGATGTATAACCTATGATCAAACTATTTGACATAGTGTTGCCGAAATTACCATTCCATTCAAATGTGGTAGAGTTGGTTGTCGTAGGAAAGAAAACACCATTATTAGCAAAGTTGATATTTCTAAGACCAGAAGCGTTCCTATTAAGGTTTTCACCATTAGTGTAATTATGACGTAGTGATATTTTATGTTGATCATTGATATTATAATCCAACTTGGCAAAGTATCTCTGCGCCTTGGTCTCGTCGACTTTACTACCGAACACGCCAGCATCGTAATCATACTCATCTAGTAAAAACTGTTGCAAACTAGCAATTTCATCGAGAGAAGTATTACCGTCATATTCACCTGCAAAAGGGGCTGGTGTTATGTCATTTTGAATCTCAGCATTAGCGAAGAAGAAGAGCTTGTCTTTGATCAATGCTCCACCTAAGGAAGCACCAATCAACTGGTTGTTGAAATCGTTAAGTGGTTCTCTCTCGCCACCCGTACGGTTAGATAATTGGCCATTTGTAGATCCTGCAAGACCTTCATTTTGCATGAAGTAATACACGGTTCCTTCGAGGTTGTTGGTACCACTCTTAGTTACTGCATTGATACCGGCACCTGCAAAACCACCGTAGGTGACGTCGTAAGGAGATAGTACTACTTGAATCTGGTCGATCGCATCGATACTAAAAGGTGCAATTCCGGTCTGTCCACCGTTCTGCCCATTACCAGCAAGACCGAATACATCGTTATTAACGGCCCCATCGATATAGATAGCGTTGTACCGATTATTCTGGCCTGCAAAAGACAGGCCACCACCTGGTGATGATCTAAACTCAGGCGTCAATCGAGCAAAATCAGCTAGGTTACGCTGTAGTGTAGGCATGTCTTCTAGCTCCTTAGTGCCGATATTAGTCGATACCCCACTGGACAAACCTGCACCATCTCTTGATGCTATTATTGTAAATTCATCTAGGACTATACCAGCTTGCTTAAGCTGATTGTCAAAGCGACGTCTTTCTCCCAAAGCGAGAAAAACATTAGGCAGTTCATTAACCTCGTATCCGACATACGAGACCTCGATGCTGTAAGGTCCACCTACACGCATATTGGCTATACGGTAGTTACCTTCGACATCTGTAATAGTACCGTACTGAGTACCTGATGGCGTGTGAATGGCGACAACACTAGCCCCTATAAGCGGCAGTTCACCTTCGTCCGTGATCGTCCCTGACATAGAAGCGGTAGTTGCTCCTTGTGCCAATAGGCCTTGAATAATACCTGCAGTGAGCAGGAATGAGAGAAGTAAGAGTTTTTTCATAAAGCGTCTTATCATGATTGATTACAATTATCACAAAGGTAACTTGACCATGTTAAGACTACGTTAAGAATCACCCACTTAAATATTGAAATACTTCACATATTTCATAGGGCAATACCTAGATTACCTTAATAGGGGTAATACTCTATTACTGGGGCTTTACGCGATCTTTCTTAGGAAACTTAAAAGCTCGCATGACAGACATCAACTGGTCCTTAGTACCAGTAGTAAGCTGATAAGATCGCGTGACATTCTTACTACTCTTAAAAAGGATCTTGATGTTTTCGCCTCGCTTGTTTTGATATAGCGCAAAGTCGAAGTCTGGCGTCTTGCCCAGAAACTTGTAGTGATCCCCTAGCGTCTTGACGATATCCTTGTCCGCGGTGTATGGGTACAGATGCACCTGGTCCTTCCATCGTAGTGTGGCTACTGCGTTACAGGTGCTGCAGTCTTTGAGGAGTGGCGCTGTGACGTCCTCCTTAAGCTGCACATTGCTCACCTCTACTTGCTTTCTGAAAGACTTCCTTAGGTCTGGCTCGACCATAATCTGCTCAAAGAAGTCATTGTAAAATACACCTTTAAACTGCTGCTCGAAGACCTCCATAGGGTTTCTCGCAGTCTCTTCGAGATCATCGATACGTGTCAGTACAACCTCATCACAGGTTACTGTTTTGGTCTTTTTACCCAAAATACATGGGTAGGTTAAGGTAGTCTCACCAGGGAGCAGCATCTTATCAGGATGGCGGCCTATAATGGAGCGGCTGCATGACGATAGCATCATCGCAGTGATACTGACTAGTAGTAGGATTCTCATTTGGGTCTTCTTTTACTATTGGGATAATATTGTTCTTCTTGTAGCCTCGAGCCGGTGCAGTTCGTCCTGCACGGTGCCTTGCTCTTGGTGTATACTATTGATCACTTGCGACAGGCGAGTCAGCTTGCTGTTGACATTACCCTTGGCCTTAACGATACGTTGTTGGACGATCCAGTCGCTGATCAGGTTGTCAAAGAATACAGAGAAAAAGCCCTGCTCTATCTCCAAATCTACCTGCCACTGGCCCGTATTGAGACCCACGTCATCTAGCTCACGACTGAGTATTACTAGTGCTCTCTGCATCTCTGTGGCTGCTCGTATAGCCCGGTCTATCGCACTTCGTTTTTGGTAGTCATACCTTGATCCTCGACGCTGCGACATATCCCACTGGCCCCAGCGCAGCGCATTGTCTAGGTGAGACAAGACAGCCTGACCTGCACTTACTGCAACCTTGCTTGCATCATCAGCCTCCGCCAGCTCACGCGAGAAAATAGTGAGCATATCCACCCGCTGATAGACCTCTTTGAGTTGGTCAGACACTTGGTTATCAAGCTTTAGTATTTCCTCTGAGCGACGCTGATACAGTACCTCAAGTTTAACTTCGAGTGGCTCGATGTCCTTTGCCTTCTTACTCAACACCTCCGCCTCATACTGGAGCAATTCTAGATTCTCCATCTCAGCTTGGTACATCAGATTGGCCTTGAGGTACTCTTGTCGCTCCTTCTCGACCTGCTCTTCTTTACTGCCTAGGGCTTTGTAAAATAGACCTCGGACACTCAGTCGTTGTAGTCGCTCGAAGTCCTTGAGCTCCCTGTCTAGCGTCACACCTAGATCTTCTACGACGGCTGTCTGGGTACTGATATCGTCACCCACTTTTGCAAGGTGCTTCCCTACCCTGCGTAGAGTGGTAAGTGTATCTAAAGTATCTTTTATGGCCGTTCTTGTGTCAGACATCGCGGTTATAGTCTATTTTTGAAGCTGAGCATCGGACCAATGGTGGATGTCAACCAAGTTCTTAATATTCAAAAATATAGCCAAACTATGGGATTATTCAGTTCTCTTAAGCGCCTACTCTTCGTTACCGAATCTGTCACCAAATCTGCTGCAGATAAGGCGGGTACATATGCCAAAGAAAATGCTACTGATTTAGCAAAAAAAGCAAAAGATGTAGCAAGTGATGCAGGCGACAAGCTCAGCGAGGGTACCGCTAGTCTACGCGATGCCGTACTAGAGGGCGGCGATGACCTACTCAGCAAGGGGCAGGACCTACTCGGTGACGCTACGGACAAGGGCAGCGACTTACTCGGCGACCTCAAGGACAGAGCCGGTGATGTCATGGACGATGTGAGTGATAAAGCCGAAGCTTGGTTTGATAAGGGAAAAGATGCTGCAAGTGAGCTATCAGAAAAAGCAGCTGACAATCCCCTCGTCAAAAAAGCCGCCGACCTATCAGAATCTGTAGGTGATAAGGTACTGGATGCAGGAGAGGCATTCGTAGAAAAAGCAAAGTCTGTAAGTGAGTCTGTCGGTGAAAAAGTATTAGCCACTGGTGCTACAGCCTCAGAAAAACTGGGTGAAAGAGTACTTGATGCTAAGGAGAAACTCGCCGAAAAGGCCCTAGAGGCCTCTGATAAGATCAGCGATAAGTTCGACGAGACGATGGCCAAGGCTCAGGAGATGGCGGCGGAAGAAGCAGCTACTCCTAAAAAAGACTTTGCAGACGATACGGTCGACGCTGGCGGATCACTGCTAGAGGGTACGGACGACTTTTTTGAGAAAGCTAACCAATGGGCAGGTGGTGACCACAATGCCTTTGACGACTCGCCCAAGATCATCGAGCCTACCGAGGCGGCGACCACTGGCGGCCTACTAGACTTACCTAATGATGATGGCACGATCAAGGCTGCCGGATTCTCTGACGTAGACGGTGATGGTAGCGAGATCGTAGATGACGCTATTATCGAAGAAGAATAAGCAAGGGCACCTACTTAAGTCTACCCAGTGCTGCGCTGATACGTGCTATCGCCTCGGTGAGGTCTTGCTCACTGGCAGCATAGCTAAGACGTATACAGTTATCCGCCCCGAAGGCTGAGCCTGCAACGACGCCTACATGGGCGGATTCTAGCAGGTATTCGGCTAGGTCTTCGCTATTGTCGATAATGGTACTGCCATCGGACTCGCCGAAGTAGGCGGCTACATCGGGAAAAGCGTAAAATGCTCCTTGTGGCACATTGGCCTTGACACCAGGTATTGCCTTGAGGCCATCAACTACCAAAGACCTCCGCTGCAAGAATGCATCCCTCATGCGGTGAGACTCATCTAGCGGTGCATCGAGTGCCACAGCAGCAGCTTTCTGACCAAACGAAGTGGCCCCACTCGTGAACTGGCCCTGTATCTTAGCACAGGCCGACGCTATGTATGCTGGTGCTCCCATGTATCCTAGCCTCCAGCCCGTCATGGCAAAACCCTTGGACATACCATTGACAGTTACCACACGATCCTTAAGCGCTGGTAGACTGCCTATACTAAAGTGCTTGGCCGTGAAATTGATGTGCTCATATATCTCATCGCTGATCACAACGATACGCGGATGATCTGCTAGTACATCGGCTATCTCTCGCAATTCCTTTTCTGTATACACGGACCCCGTAGGGTTACATGGCGAACTAAATATCAGCGCCTTGGTATGCGGTGTAATCGCATCGCGTAATTGATCTGCCGTGACCTTAAAGTCTTGCTCTATACCCGCAGCTAGCTTGACGGGAGTACCCGTTGCGAACTTTATGATCTCATAGTAACTCACCCAGTACGGGGTAAATACGATGACCTCGTCCTCAGGATCTAGTAGGGCTAGGCATACATTGGCGATCGTCTGCTTGGCGCCATTGCTTACTACGATCTCCCCTACCCCGTAGTCGAGATCGTTGTCTCGTTTAAACTTGCGACTAATCGCCTCTCTAAACTCTAGTAGGCCAGGCACAGGTGTGTACTTGGTGTAGCCATCACGTAATGCCTGCATGGCGGCTTCCTTGATGAAGTCTGGCGTATCAAAGTCTGGCTCCCCTAGGGTAAGACTGATAACGTCATGTCCTTTGGACTTGAGGTCTCTAGCTTTCTGTGCCATTTTGATAGTAGCTGATTCGCCAAGGGTACTCAGCTTACGAGAGAGCATATAGTCAGGATGTGCTGCCATGATACAAGTTATTTATGTAGACAAATGTAAGCGACCGAAGTGATAGATCGACTATCAATTGTAAGTAGCAGTCCGATCGTGGTACAACTATTAACACAAACACTACTTTAGAGGTCTCTATAAACCTAGATGCACCTACCCAGATATGATCACAGAAACAATCCAAGTCTTCGTCACCGGCGGCACCTTTGATAAAGAGTATAACTACATCACTGGTGAACTGTACTTTAAGGATACACACCTCAATGATATGTTTGATCGAGGTAGGAGTACCCTCGACGTCGATGTCAAGACCCTGATGATGGTGGACAGCCTAGATATCACGGATAGTGACCTAGAGATCATACTGCACAACTGTAAGCGATCCAAGCATCAAAATATCTTGATCACCCACGGTACCGATACGATGGTGGATACCGCCCGAGCACTTGCCCATGCTGACATTACGGACAAGACGATCGTCCTCACTGGGGCCATGGTACCCTACGCCTTTGGTAGCTCTAGTGATGGATTCTTCAATCTAGGTGCAGCCCTGGCTTTCGCCCAAGTACTACCACCTGGTGTTTTTGTCTGTATGAATGGCCGATACTTTGACTGGGATAAGGTCCGCAAAAACAGAAAAACAGGACTGTTTGAATCGGTCAACAGTAACTGAGATACGCTTAAGATTTAACGGCAACAGAGGTCCCATAGATCTTACAGCTTATCAAGACTCCCAAAGTAAAATCCCTTTGCTCAAAAGGCCAATTGACAAGTAGCGACACCAAACAATCTACCCCTACTCAACGCTACCTGCACCCTTGTCGTGCACCTCTCTTATGGCTGCATGAGTAGGAGCAGTCATCATTGCGGAAGATATCAGGGTATACCCACATCCTAAGTAGCCAATATATTTACTACCTTTGCATTACGTATGCAACTTAATTGACATATGTAAAGATATTGATTGATAAATAATTAGCTTGTAAATATAGATTGATGCGTAAATTAATTCTACTCGTAGGCTTTTGCTTTATAGGAGCAACAGCAGCATGGTCACAAGATCCTGGTCTAGAGCATGGCCTCAGCTTTAAGAAGCTTTTCATGGACTACCAGAGTCAAAATGGAGGTGAGATCACCAACTTTCAGCAGTATACGCATGGCTGGGAGATCGGCTACACCAAGCCTCTCCAAGATAAGCTCAACCTAGTTGTCCCCCTAAAGGTAGGAGTTGTCCAACAGGCTGACAATATCGAGCAACTACGCAAGGCCATCGTCGGTCTAGATGCCCAGGTCCAGTACTACTTCCCCAAGCCTAACAGTATCATCACCCCATACATCATGGGTGGACTAGGTGCTGTGATGGAGTTTGAGGGTGACTTTAACGTACAGGCACCGGTAGGTCTAGGTCTACACTTTAAGGTGGCAGACAAGACCTATGTCAACTACCAGAGTGAGTTCAGACTGGCCCTCGCTGACGACCGTAATAATCTACACCACGCAATAGGCTTTACCCACTACCTCGGTGGTGGACTGACAGATACGACGATGCAGGTGATGGATACCGACCTCGATGGCACCCCAGACGATAAGGATAAGTGTCCGCAACTAGCAGGTCCTATGGAACTCATGGGCTGCCCTGATAGTGATGGCGATGGTCTAGCTGATAGGGAGGATGACTGCCCAGAAGTAGCAGGACTTATAGCATTCGGTGGCTGCCCAGATACCGATGGTGACGGCATAGCAGACAATGCAGATGACTGCCCTAATGAGGCAGGTACGCGTGCCAACAACGGCTGCCCAGATCTAGATACCGATGGTGACGGAGTACCTAACAGCGTAGACAACTGTCCTAACATGGCGGGTACAGCGGCTAATAATGGCTGCCCAGAAACTAGGTCTGCAAATGACCGTGACAACGATGGTGTACCAGACAACGAAGACCTCTGTCCTGATAATGCTGGTGCTGCTACAGCACAAGGCTGCCCAGATGCAGACGGTGACGGTGTCAAAGACTTCGAGGACAAGTGCCCCTACAAGCCAGGTCTACAGGTATACGGCGGATGTCCTGATACCGATGGTGACGGTATAGATGATGGTCGTGACAAGTGTCCTAATAGTGCTGGTCCTGTATCTACAGGCGGATGTCCTGAGATCAAAAAAGAAGATCGCAATACACTAGATGTAGCTATGCGTGCGGTAGAGTTCGACACTGGCAAAGCTTCGCTTAAGTCTAGCAGCTACAGCGTACTCGACCAGATCGCTCGTATCCTATCTCGCTACCCGGACTACAACCTAGTGATCAGTGGCCATACCGATAATACCGGTAAGGCATCATCTAACCAGTCCCTAAGTGAGCGACGTGCTAGAGCCTGCTACGAGTACTTAAGCAGTCAAGGCATCGACATCAACCGCATGACCTATGTAGGATACGGGGAGACGAGACCTATCTCAGATAATAATACGCTGAGTGGTCGTAGCCTCAACCGCCGTGTAGAGTTTAGCATGGTGCCGAGAGGATAGATCGATAATAATTCGTAACGATATAGGTGGTCGAGTGACAGTAGTTGCTCGGCCTTTTTCTATTTTGCAACCTACTACGATGATCCACCAAGTACCCTTTCCCAAGTCTAGCAACCGCACTTTTGTAGGTGTCCTCTCTGTGATTGCTGCTAGTGTGGCTTTCATCTTGATTGTATTTGAACCCTTTGGTACGAGTAGTTTTTCTCATCAACACAAATCATTGATACTTGCTGGCTATGGGATCGTTTCACTTATAGTCGGCACTGTCTACCACTACATAGTAACGGCTCTCCTTCCTGTTAGAGTAATAGACCGATGGACGGTCTTGCATGAGGTCTTCTATGTATTCAGCTGTCTGCTTTTCTCTATTACAGGCTGCTTCATCTATTGGCAGGTTGTCTTTGGTATTACGCCTAGTCTGTCTTCTAGCTTGTACTTCTTAATGTACGCTTCATCGGTAGCACTTGTACCCATGCTCGGCTACTATGCCGTTATCTATGTTAAGTATCGAGAAGTACGCTATGGAGATAGTGACCATGACGTGGGTGATAGTCGTATTGACTTCCTTCGTATAACTGGTCGCAACAAGGACGAAGTCTCACAGGTAGTAGCGGCCAATCTCCTATTCGTACAGAGCAACGATAACTATGTGATCCTCCATCTAGCCGACGGTGACCTCGTGGCCAGAAAGATGCTGCGCAATACACTGACAGACGTGGCTGCACAGCTCGACGATTCATTTCTAAAGGTACATCGACAGTACGTCGTCAATCTATCCAGAGTCACAGAAATAAGTGGCAATATCACCAACGCCAAACTCTCAATTGCTGGTACACAAAAACAGGTACCTGTCTCTCGCAGTAAAGTAGCGGAATTAAGAAAAATGTTGTAAACACCTGATAAACAGCAAACTTGTGACGAATAGCAATCCTCAGGGATAGACGGAAACTTACCATCCACCCCAAAAGACTGCAGACCGTCACGATGACTTGCTAGAAGCCAGACGGACCTGCATATTGCGGTCATGAAATCAATACTACAATACCTCAGCTGGACTCTTACTGCCATGAGTCTACCTCTTATCACCAGCCCAACGATGGGCCAAGACGTCGCGAACAATATCAGAACTGCCACCGTACGTATCGGCCTCTCGCACACTCACATACAAGACCATCGGATGAGTGCCGTCGCTCAACATGCATGGAGTCCCAAGTATGAAGTAGGCTACAGACAGACTAGCGAAAAGCGCATCAGCCAAATCCGTATGCAGTTTACCTCAATCAACAGCAATAGTGGCTCACTACTATCCTTGCGGTCTATAAAACCCGCCATATACTACTCTTACGAGAGACAGGTACAGACTGGCATATGGGTGGGTGGATTTATCGATCATAGCACCCTACTCAATTTTCCATCTACTCGTACAGCTCTTTACAATAACAATCCTATCGCCTACCACATCGGTCAGTCGATAGGACCCAGACTTACCTATTCCAGTCCGATTTCAGCACCTAAAGGGGGAGATATCGGCTATTCTGTAAGTGGGCAAGCGGCACTACTATCCTACATGATCCAGCCCGCCTACGGTCACCCATACCCCGAGCGATACTTACAAGCTTACACATTCTCCCCGACACGAGCCGGTATGGCAGGTCCACTATTACGAAGTGGCAAGGTAAGGACGATCAATGCTGTACGCAGCTTTAGACTAGAGATGGGAGTATTCTTTTACCTCAGTGACAAAGTGATGTTCAGCATCGATTACAATGCTGATGTCCTATACGCCAATACTCAAGGTAAGGCTCTACATACGCATACCCACGACATATATGTCGGCGCCTCTTACATCCACTAATCGACCTCCTAAACATCATACACTATGACACATCGAATACTATGCATCCTACTCATCGCTACACTATGCACCGCTTGCGCTAGTACTCAGTCAGAAGCTAACCAGGACGCCTCAGCCCTATTCTTAGAATTCTGGAACTGGGTAGACGAAAACTATATATACTTTGACGAGAAAGACGTAGACTGGATAGCGGTATATAATGCCTACAGCGCTATGATAAGTAACAATAATACAACGGACGAGGAGCTCTTCTCGGCGATGGAGGGGGCTCTACTAGAGCTCAGAGACAGCCACAATAGGCTGGAAAGTCCCCAGAAGAGGGCACTGACACATCCATTCCGCCAGGGATATGAGATCCACTTTGACGACCGGCTCATCAAAGACACCTACGTGACGGACTCGCTGGGCAGCCAAGGCAACCTTTACTGGGGTACCATCCAAGACAGCATCGGCTACATCTACCTCCGTGACTTCAACCGGTACGGTGCATTCCGATCGATCTTTGAGCAGATGGCAGCACTAGAGGTCTCTAAGGTCATCATCGATGTACGTAACAATAGTGGCGGCGACTCTAATGCCATCCCTGACCTCCTCGGCATCCTAGTCACAGAGGAGACGACCCTAGGCTCATACATAGAGAAGGCTGGTCCTGCACATGATGACGTCTCTGACCTACTGCCCATCAAGGCCTATCCTGACCCTACTTTCCACTTTGACATACCCGTCAATGTACTGATCAATCGTGGCTCCTACTCCGCTACTTCCTACTTTGCAGCAATGATGAAGGGCCTACCAAATGTGAAGCTTGTAGGGCAGATTACTGGTGGCGGAGGTGGTGGCAACCTAGGCTACCAACTATCCAATGGGTGGCTGGTCGCCGTATCCGTCAGTGACTTTATAGATAAGACAGGGGCATCGATAGAGCCAGGTGTAGAGCCTGATATCACGATAGAAAATACGGCTGCAGACATAGCAACTGGTCGGGATGTGATGCTTGAGGTTGCAATGGAGTAACTACTGATAAGAAATACTCCTACTAGTAAGCAGGGACATTTCTATCCTAAATGACGATAGACAGAAATACTGGCGTAGAGATATTCTTAGATAAATAGCAGGTTACTTTTCTCTCTCCAAAACTCATCCTTTGCATGACTCTACAACATATCTTGACTTCTCCAGGGTTAAGAGAGTAAGTGTCCAAGAGGATCCATAGTCACAGATCTATTGTCATGTACAACTTATGTGTATTTCTTTATCCCCGCAGCGAGATTTTGAGTAATCACTGTGTACATATGTCCTTAACTACCCTGCCGACACTTATATGCAATTCTCGATTATAGTATCGACGTTTGCACAACACAGTAGGTTCGTCGTACATTGTATGATCTCACCGACCATGCACCTAATTATGAAAGCACTATACCTCAGCTTAACCCTACTCACCCTGTGGAGCACGTATGACTTAAGCTATCTGACGCCAGAGCCTATCTACCCATCAAGTACTGCAACCGGCAGTATACTAGATAGTACCTACAGTGGACCGCACCTTTTTAAGCAGTATTGTTCGAGCTGTCACGGTGCTAATGCTCGAGTGTTTGTTGATCGTAAATGGAAGGCAGGTAGCGACAGTGCTAGTATCACACGATCTATCAAAAAGGGTCTGCCCAAGCAAGGGATGCCGGCCTTCGAAGGAGCACTAGAGGACAGACAGATCGACTCTTTGACAAGCTATATACTCAACGGTATCGCAGATAGGGACACCTATGGCGAGGAGATCGTTGAGACCCCTAAATACTATCAAGAAGAGGACTATCAACTCGTGATCGATACGGTATCAATGGCTGCTGCTATCCCATGGGGCATCAAGGTCGACGAGGGCGGCACGTGCTACTTCACCGACAAGAGCGGGTCAGTGTATGTACAAGCACCTGGGCAAGAGGCCGTCCGCATTGAGGGCATACCGCCAGTATGGGACTTCGGCCAAGGAGGCCTCCTTGACATAGCCCTACACCCTGCCTTCGAGGATAACAACATCATCTACCTTAGCTATTCAAAAAAGGCCGTAAACGAAGACAAGGGCACGACAGCGCTAGTCATGGGAAGACTGGATGGAGATCGACTCTCGGATGTCAAGGACATCTTCGTCGCAGAGCCGTATGTCGATACTCGATACCACTTCGGATCTAGGATTGTCTTCGATGATGATGGGCATCTCTATATCAGCGTGGGAGACCGAGGCAAACGCGACGATCACCCGCAGTATCTCACCAATAGCTGTGGTAAGATCCACCGTCTCAATCTTGACGGCACCGTCCCTGCGGACAACCCCTTCGTGGGGAAGGACGGCTCCATCCCCTCTATCTGGTCTTACGGGCATCGCAATCCGCAAGGCCTCGTCTATGATAGCCAGCGCGGAGAACTGTGGGAGCACGAGCATGGACCACGAGGCGGCGATGAGCTCAATCTCGTCATACCGGGACAGAACTACGGCTGGCCGACCGTCTCCTACGGCATCAACTACAACGGTACCACCTTCACGGACAAGACGAGTGCCCCGGACATGGTCGATGCACGGCGTACCTGGGTACCATCGATAGCACCAAGCGGGATGGCGATCGTCCGTGGGCCCCAGTTCTCACAATGGGAGGGCGATATACTGACGGGGTCCTTACGATTTGACTATATCAGCCGCATACGCCTCGATAGTGTCGGGCAAGTCATCCACGAAGAGCGGATCCTCGAGGGCATTGGTCGAGTACGCAGCATCGAGATGGGAGCCGATGGCTACCTATACGTAGGTGTGGAGGAGCCTGGTCGTATACTCCGAATATCGGCGCAGTAGTCTACCAATATATACCAACGCGATGATAGCTCGCAGACACCTGAGGACCTCCTAATACGAGTCGTTGACTAAGGCCATCAGGCTTATGCTTCCTCTATCAGCTGTATACCATCCTCAATCAACTGCCGCAAGTGGGACTGAGACTGAGCTAGGTCGGTCAAGTAGTCTACAATCTTTGCAGATAGCTCCGACTCTCTCACAATCTCTAGCATCTCGACCAGCAGCAGCCACTCACTAGGATGGTCTTGTCTGATGGTACCGAAGAGCTTTCGCAGGTAAGCCTCATCCTCAAGGCCTTCTTCCCTATGTTGGCGTATCGTAGCATAGGCGACCTCTAGCTGACGCTTGGCAGGTGTAGCGTCTGGCTGGATGGTCAGCGTGGAGGACTCATGGTATAGATTGGGAAAAGAACGATGGTCGGCACTGCCTGCAAATGCTGATACGATCTCTGATCCGACTAGCATGTAGTACGTCCCTTGGTCTGGTGTAAAAAGCTCCTCCTCTCCATAAACCACAGTACAGTCAACGAGCTCTATCAGCATGAGTTTGCCATAGATATTCCTGATGCCCGTTACGTTGAGCCCTTCCACCCTTATACCGCTTTCGAACTCGAAGGACAGCCACTTATTATCATAGAAATTGTATGCCTTGAGGTCTACTGGGCCCATCTCCTCTATGGCAAGGTTGATGTTTTTAAGCCTGCCGAGTGGCGAGCTGAATCCATCAGTATGCTGCTCGACACCATGGCCGATCAGCTCTTTTTCGCGAAAAGCCAGTGCCGTAGGCCCTTCCGTCTCGAAGAAGATAACCCTCTTGTCATCATCGAGGAGGACCCGAGAAAACCTACCCGTCACCTGCAAGCCCGTATTGAGCTCGATACTACCGACCATCTGCGATTCGATCAACTTCTGCACCCCTTTACTACCTCCGCCCCTAAGGCTTAGTGTATTGGCAAACTCCTCAAGCACCTGCATCAGATGCGAAAAGTCCGGTGTCACGTATAGCTGTGGCTGTGGCCTCGTCACGTCAAACTCGCGGTAGGCCGCACTGATCGTATAGGGTAGTTTGGTGACATCGTCTTGCAGACAGGACAGGCTCTCTCCTATCGATGAGAGTAGCCCTGCACCATAGATCTTGGGGTCCTCTAGCGTGCCTATGAGCCCGTACTCGACGGACCACCACTGAAGATTACGCATCATTGCCATCTCTGATAGCTCCACCTCCTTCGACTGCAGGGCGGTGACTAGCTCCTCTGCCTTGTCGATCTCAGACTGTGACGTGCCTCGTGCCTCCTTGAGTATAGAGAGGCTTCGTACCGCCTCGTAGACCTCCATATCATGCCGAGACAAGATCGCTCGGGCACCTATCTCGCCCAACCGGCGTAGATATTCCGCATAGTCAGGATTGGCGATAATCGGCGCATGGCCGGCAGACTCATGGATGATGTCTGGTGCCGGTGTGTATTGTATGTTTTCGAGTTGCCTCATATCAGAGGCTATCACGAGGACCTTATATGCCTGAAACTCCATAAAGGCATTGGGCGGTATGAAACCATCGACCGCCACGGCAGCCCATCCGATATCCTTCAAGATCCGATTCATCCCATACATACTCGGTATCGACTCGACCCCTACGCCAGTCATCTCTAGACCTCGTATGTAAGACTCATGGGCGACGACAGATAAGTGACGGACCAGCCTACGCATTACATATCGCCATACTGCCTGGTCGATGGGAGTATAACTATCGTACTCCTGCGGCTTGATGAACTGCTTGAGGTGCTTGGGCAGTCGATCGATTAATTCATTGCTCTCAAACGTAGGTGCTCTCATAGGGAACGATTATTCACATCCGTGCGAAAGGCACGCAAGGTATAGATTACGGTACACAGGGTACTAAAAACCTAGGACTAGAGTCGCTCAGCGTACCTTGCAGGTCATGATATCTTAAATCATCGTGCATAGCGACAGGTCACTAAACCAGACACCTTCTCCATCACCTACCATCGATCTAGCTGGTCACATCGTAGGGTGCTGGTCCCGGCACGTGTATAGGTCGTATCACGCCGATCAGTCATCTACCCTACTTCTTACGACTAAAGCTCATCGCCTTAAAGATGTACCAAGGCAGGGGCTGGTCGTCTCGTCGCTTGGTGAGGTCGAGATACCAGCCAAACTTTTTAAGAAGGGATATCTTGTGTGCCTCGACGAACTCTATCAAGGTACCATCGGGATCTTCGCAGTAAGCGAATCGGCCTGCCGCCTCGCCCATATCGAATGAATCTGCACTATCTACAGTAAATGGGTGGCCCTGCTCCTCGCAGGCCGCTTTAAGGCCGTCCATACCACGTACGTCGTAGCAGAGGTGTATGTAGCCGAGGTCTCCCCACATCCTATCGCCGAATATCTTGCGAGGTGTACGGTCTAGCGCCTGTACCAGCTCTATCTCAGTAGAGCCGAGCAACGGCGCAAAAGGTCCCTTATATGCTGCTGCATGCTGGAGCTTGACACGGCGGTAAGCCTCACTACCTCCAGGTAAGCCAGCTAGATCGGCATGATGTCCACTCTCGTCGTAAGTCACGACGTCATAACCGAGGACCTCTCGGTAAAACTTGACACTGTGGTCTATATCACTCACCCCGATGGTAACGCCTTGCACGCCACCTGTATGGTGAAACCCTTCCTTATACCAGTCTCGAGCCTCCTCTAGCTCCCAGTAGTTGCCGAATGGATCGCGACCCCAGGCATGTGGCTTACCTCCAGGATTGATGGCCATATCAGCAACGAGATGATCCTTTAGACGCTGGCTACTAGCTGCTACGCTTCCCGCCTTAAACTTGATACTAAAGATGCCCAGGTCTCCGTACTGGATCTCAAAGGCGGATGGTTGCGGCTCACGGCTAGTATACTGCCAGATCTCAAGACCACCGCCACCGGCATAGTTGAGGGCTAGTACCGCGTGTCTAGATCTCGGCTTACCCTCAGTGTAGGGCAGCATGAGGGCAGCCTCGGCAGCCTCATCGAAGATCATCATATCCATACCTAGGTGCTGCTTGTACCAGTCAAAGCCTTCGTAGACCTTACTGACACCGATACCCACCTGCTGGATACCACATAAACGATAACTCATGGCTATGATTTAGTCGGGCTGTACGATCTCTGCCTTACGGTAAGCACCGCTAAGTAGTTTGTCTTTGATAGCGACGAATGCCTTGACCGTGATATCTATATCCTCGTCCGTATGTGTTGCTGTCGGTATCAGGCGCAGTAGTATCATACCCTTAGGTATTACCGGATATACGACGATACTGCAGAATACAGAGTAGTTCTCACGGAGGTCCATCACGAGGTGGGTCGCTTCCTCCACAGTACCATTGAGGAATACTGGCGTAACGCAGCTATTGGTATTACCTAGGTTAAAACCCGCCTCTCGTAGGCGGCTCTGGAGGTTACGGACATTAGTCCACAATTGTTCTTTGTAGGCGGGTGTCGTACGTAGCATCTCTAGACGCTTACGGTTACCGACGACCTGCGTCATAGGCATAGACTTGGCGAATATCTGGCTACGCATATTGTACTTGAGGAACTGCATCATATCCGTCGTGCCAGCGAGGAATGCGCCTATGCTACCCATACTCTTGGCAAAGGTAGCGAAGTAGACATCGATCTGATCCATGACACCCTGCTCCTCTCCTGCTCCAGCACCAGTAGCACCTAGCGTACCGAAACCATGGGCATCATCTACCATCAGTAAGAAGTCGTAGTCTCGCTTGAGGGCGGCTATCTCCTTAAGCTTACCCTGGTCGCCCTGCATACCGAATACACCTTCACTGATCACCATCACGCCACCACCCTGCTTTTCTGCTAGTGCACAGGCAGAGATAAGGTGCTTCTCCAGGCTCTCCATATCATTATGCTTAAAGGCAAATCGCTTACCGCTGTGCATACGTACACCATCGACGATACAGGCATGACAGTTAGCATCATAGACGATCACATCGCGACGCGTCACGAGGCAGTCTACAGCTGACATGATACCTTGGTAACCGAAGTTAACCAAGACGGCCGCCTCTGTCGATACAAAGTCTGCTAACTCTCCCTCAAGGATGTCGTGCATCTCTGTATTACCACTCATCATACGGCTACCCATGGGATAACCTAGTCCCCAGTCTTTTGAGGCCTGTGCATCTGCCTCCCTCACCTCTGGGTGATTGGCTAGACCTAGGTAGTTATTGATCGACCACATCACGACCTCTTTTCCTTTAAAGGTCATTCTGTTACCAAGCTCTCCTTCTATCTTGGGAAAGATGTAGTACCCCTCCGATGTCGAAGCAAATGTCCCCAGAGGACCTCTGTCGCCTTTTATCCGCTCTGTAATATTCATTTGACCAGTTTTGTCTCCTTTCATGCAGCGTTATACCACCGCATCGGTGTATAATTGTTTACAAGGGCCAAGGTAAGGAACACCTACAACAATTTCTATCTCAGTGCTTTTAAGACAATACAACACACCTTTCTTTACCTTTTAAATACCAAAGGCACCTCAAATCACGTATTTAGACCTCTCATGAAAGCACTAATTACTCTTGTCCTCAGCCTGACGCTAGTCGTAGTGGTCGGTACTGCTGCGCAAGCTCAAGATGAATTTGCGGATGTCGTAATTGATGCCTTTTTACAGGAAACCTTTAGATGGGATGAGTGGTATGGAAGTGACCCCGTAGCTAGTTGTGCTGAGTATCCCATGGATCTCAGTGTGACTACAGGCAACTCTTCTAAGTGGATCGCTCTCCCCACAGGTAGCTGGATTGTTTTAGGATTTATAGACAATACGATCATCAATGCTCCCAATACTGACGACATATTTATAGATGAGATCGGCGCGGCCAGCGAGATCGGCATTATAAGTGTGAGTAGCGACTTTGGAGAAACCTTTACAGAACTAGGCAGAATAGATGGTGGTACAACCAACAGGATCGACCTAGAAGACTACAATTATCAAAGTTGTGTCAATGCTATCAAAATCGAGGGCACTGATGCAGGTGGCTGTGTACCAGGCTTTGACGTCGTACGTGTGTACGGCCTACCTGGAGCCAATATTGCGAGTAACGTGATCAGCGCTTCGATCTGCGAAGGTGATATTTTTGACAATGGTACTAGCTTCGACGGTATCGATGTGGCTGGTATCTATCTGGATACTTTCACCTCTATCATCACTGGCTGCGACAGTATCGTAACCCTAAATTTGCAGATCGGTGATAAGTACGAGACGATAGAGCAAGCCGAAATATGTATAGGCGAGGAGTTATATGGCTATCAAGAGGCTGGTCTGTACATAGATACCTTTGAGACCAAGTTCTTTGGATGCGATAGTATACGTTTACTAGAGCTCAACGTCATCATCCCTGTATCATCTGAGCAGAGCATCACCATCTGCGAGGGTGAAAACTATGAGGGCTATACTAGCTCTGGCCGCTATATCGACACCTATGACCTACCCGACCAGGCATGTGACTCAGCGCGGTTTCTCAATCTAACTGTGTTGCCAGCAGCTCGGGATGTAACGACGGTAGAAATATGCGAGGGCGATGACTTTAATGGTTTCACAGAGGGCGGTCAGTATACCGAGAAATTCCCAGGTGCCGCCAGTAATGGCTGCGATAGCCTGGTAGTACTAGACCTTATCGTTATCGCAGAGGGACCCTACATCGTAGACCGTGTAATTTGCGAGGGAGAGAGTATTTTTGGCCAAACGCTGGCAGGTACCTACAATGCTACATTGACCAATCGCCTCGGCTGCGACAGTATCACGCAGCTCAACCTGGAAGTAATAGAGACCAGGGCGGAGGCCATTGACACGACCGTATGCGGCGGCCGGTTTGTAGGGGTCTACTCGATACCCGGCACCTATATCGACACACTAGTTAGCTCGCTAGGCTGCGATAGTCTACGTACAATCAGTCTCTCTACCTTTGACCAAATCAATACGGAGATCAGTGTGAGTATATGCGCTGGGCAGAACTTCGGCTCATATAGCAGCACAGGCATCTACCGTGACACCTTCGAGTTGACCGAAGACTGTGACAGTATCGTCACGATAGACCTCCGTGTCAGCAACATCATCATGCCCAATATCTTTTCACCCAATGGTGATCAGATCAATGATGAGCTAACGATAGGCGCATCAGCAGATGACTTGCAGATAGCTACTTACCGCATCTACGACCGGTGGGGCAACCTAGTTTATCAGGCTGATGACTTCGACCCTAGGGATAATACCTACTGGTGGGATGGTCACAGTCGTGGCAAGACCGTACCCAATGGCGTCTACTCCTACTACATGACCCTGGACTGCGAGGAAGGAGAATCAGTACCGTATAGCGGGACTGTTACTGTGCTGCGGTAAATGTCGCAGGGTAGATAAACAAGACATTTAAGGGTTCTTTGTAAATCTAATTTTAGTTTGCTACTCTGTAGCTGTTACCTTTGGAGGGCTTATGAGTACTATTTTTAAAATCTTCTCAACCATATCGCTACTGCTTTTATTAGCTGTTTCGAGTTATGCCCAAGACGAATTTGCCGATGTAGTTATCGACGCCTTCTTCGTACCGACCGACGAGAGTCGGATACGAGAATGGTATGGTAGCGACCCCGTAACTAGCTGTAGAGAGTACCCAATGGATCTCGATGTTACGACCGGCAACACCGACCAGTGGATAGCCCTCCCGACTGGTAGCTGGATCGTATTAGGATTCATAGATAATACCATTATCAATGCACCCAATGCCGATGACATCTTTATAGATGAGATCGGTGCGGCTAGAGAGATAGCGATCATCAGTGTGAGTAGTGACTTCGGTCAGACTTTTACAGAGCTAGACCTCATCAACGGAGGTACAACCAATACGATAGACCTGGAAGATTACAACTATCAAAGTTGTGTCAATGCCATAAAGATCGAGGGTACAGATGCCGGCGGCTGCGTGCCCGGCTTTGATGTTGTCCGAGTATATGGCCTACCTGGTGCCAATGTTGCCAGCAATGTAATCACCACTTCGATATGCGAGGGTGAGGTATTTGACAATGGTACGAGCTTCGACGGTATCGGGGTATCAGGGATCTTTCAAGACACCTTCTCCTCCGTACTCACGGGCTGCGATAGTATCGTGACCCTCAACCTACAAGTAGGCGAAAAGTACGACTTCATAGAACAAGAGGAGATCTGCATAGGCGAAGAAATATATGGCTACCAAGAGTCGGGACTCTACATCGACACTTTCCAAACTCGATTTTTCGGGTGCGACAGCGTCCGACTACTAGAGCTCAATGTCATAGCACCGGCCTCCTCTGAGCAAGACGTCACGATCTGTGAAGGCGAGAACTTCGATGGCTACACCGAGTCGGGTCGCTACATCGACACCTACGACCTACCGGACGAGCCCTGCGACTCTGCACGATTTCTCAACCTTACAGTACTGCCCGCTGCTAGGGATGTCACAACTGTAGAGATCTGCGAGGGTGACAGCTTTAATGGTCTCACCGAGGGTGGCGAATACATACAGACATTCGAGGGTGCCGCAGGTAATGGCTGTGACAGTCTGATCGTCCTGGACTTAATAGTTATCCCTAATGGCCCATTCGTAATCGATCGAGTGATCTGTGAGGGAGAGAGTGCTTTTGGTCAGACAGAGACGGGCACATACAATGCTACCCTTACCAATCGTCTAGGATGTGATAGCATCACCCAGCTTAACCTAGAGGTCGTGGAGACTAGAACAGAAGAGGTCGATACAACGATATGTAGTGGTCGCTTTGTGGAGGACTACTCGATTCCTGGGTCCTACCTCGACACGCTGGTGAGTTCTACAGGATGTGATAGCCTACGTACTATCAACCTCAGCACTGTCCGCGAAGTTAACGTTGATATCAATGCGAGTATCTGTGCCGGCCAGTCATTCGGCGATTTTACCGAGACAGGCATCTACAGAGACACCTTCGAGCTGACAGAAGACTGCGACAGTATTGTCACGATAGACCTCCGCGTCAGCAACATCATGATGCCCAATATCTTTTCGCCCAACGATGATGGTATCAATGATGAGCTCATCATCGGCGCCTCCTCGGACAGTTTGCTTATATCTAACTATCTCATTTACGATCGGTGGGGCAACCTGATCTTTGAGGGCTCTAGCTTTAATGCTAGAGACGAGGCCTACTGGTGGGATGGTACGAGTAGAGGCAGGACCGTGGCCAATGGTGTATATACCTACTACATGACCCTAGACTGTGATGACCAGGCCGACGTACCCTATAGTGGCACGGTGACGGTATTGCGATAGGAGGGTCTCGGGGTGAGGTGGTTATTGATGATATCAATCGAGGTCCCAGGTTTCGCCTGAGGGCTGATGGAATCCATTTCCGTGTACGGGCCCACCACTTTGTTCCGCTCACTGCATCGCCCAAACCTTTCCCTACAGAAGCGGCCTGCTTTTTTGGTAGGGAAGGACTTATAAAGCTGCTTCTACTAGTGATACAGCTACCTATCAAATACAACGGCGTAGAAGTGATCGTGGCTCAACTTCTAAGTCCTAGGTTTTTCCTGCAGGCCGAAAAAACTACCTTTGCACAGCTATGATAGAGTATACATTAGCCATCACGGCTGCCATATTTAGCATTGCCAATCCACTCGGAGCTATACCGCTGTACCTATCTCTATCAGAAGACTACGATAGCCGGCACCGACTCAGGACGAGTATCAACGTGGCACTGTTCTGTCTTGGCATCCTGATGATCTTCTTCTGGTCGGGCATACACATCCTTGACTTCTTTGGTATCAATGTTAATGCACTACGTATTGCTGGCGGACTGGTAATCCTCAATAGCGGAGTAGGTCTGCTCTCGGGTAAGATGGAGACCAGTAAGTCCGTCGATAAGCGAGTACGCCAGGAGATGGAGGATATGGAGGATATCAGCTTTACGCCGATGGCGATGCCCATGATAGCCGGCCCTGGAGCGATATCCTATCTGATCAACCTATATAGTAGTACAGAGTCCAACACGCAGCGCCTAGGCGCATCAGTGGCCATCATTATCATGGCCGTACTGGTCTTTTTGGTACTTCGATTCAGCCCCCTACTCTATCGCCTACTAGGCCGTGTAGGTCTACGAGCACTATCGAGAATCATGGGCTTCTTAGTTATGGCCATAGGTACGCAATATATAATACAAGGCGTGGTATTACTTGTCCAACAGTTGTAGACATGCCTATCCTACTCAAGCAGGAACTCGCCGATGGCGGAGAGCTAGGCGTGTGGGAGATCACAGAGCCCGTCCAGTACTTCGCGGATCGACTAGACCTGCATCCTAGCGAAGCACAAGAGGTCGCCTCGCTCAATGATCGTAAACAGCTCGAGTGGATGGCGAGTAGGTACCTCCTACACCTGATGTCAGGACGTGCCGTACGGGGTGCCTGCCTAAAGGATGATCACGGCAAGCCCTACCTAGTCGACAGCGACTATCACATATCGATGAGTCATAGTCGCACCATGGTCGCTGTTGTCGCTAGCCCGCATGATGTGGGTATCGACATCCAGGTCATCGTCGAAAAAATAGGACGTATCGCTAAAAGATTTCTCACCCCCGAAGAGCTAGATCGTATCGAGCCTAGCGATCACACCGAGGTACTACACGTGCTATGGGGAGCCAAAGAGAGCCTCTATAAGGCCTATGGGAAACGACAACTAGATTTTAAACAACATATTTGGACTGATTCCATCGTTTATAAGCCACACGGCTGCCAGACAAAGGGTGGATATAGCAGAGGAAACGAAGCTAAGACCTTTGATATCTTTGCGCAGCAGATAAACAACTACATACTCGTATATGCGGTCGCCGATTCTTAAGTTCATCCTCGTCTTTGCCATTGTATTCTTGGCCTATTTTTTCTATCGCAGACACGTGGTAGCGCCTACGCCGTCTACTCCAGCGACTACCACACAAACAGGTACTTCTGAGCAACTACCAGAGAGCTTTAAGGCGTTCTACGAGCAGTTTCAAAGTGATAGCACTTACCAGGTCAATCACATCATATGGCCGCTACGCCGCATCACAGATGACAGTATACCCCTGCCCGACTGGACAGCCGAGACATGGGTCCTGCACCAACCCTTTAACGATATGGGCGGCACATTTGAGCGGAGCTTTATCGTCAGCGACCAACTGATACAAGAGGTCATAGCTGATGCTAGCGGCAACTACAGTATGGAGCGGAGATATCACACTGCAGGTGATAGCTGGCGCATGATCTATTATAGAGCGATGGGAGCCTATGGTCAGCAGTAGATATGCCATCCTATATATCGTGGCCTGCACAATGGCACTATACGCCTGTGCTACCACTGGCTCACCGACGGGCGGACCAGAGGACGAGACTCCCCCAACGGTAGTGACCGATAAGAGTACGGCGAACTACCAGGTTCGCTATACCAAAGACGATATTACCCTAATCTTTGATGAGTTCGTAGAGCTGCGTAATCCGCTCAAGGAGATCATCGTATCACCACCGCTCACCTACCTACCGCAGACAGACCAGCGAGGCAAGCGTATCACCTTTAAGTTTAACGAAGACGAGGTGCTCAAGCCTGATGCTACCTATGTCATCAATTTTGGAAAGTCGATCGTAGACTTTACAGCCGGCAATGCTCTGGAGAACTACAGTTTTGTCTTTAGCACCGGAGATAATATCGATAGTATGAAAGTCAGCGGTACGGTCAATGATGCAGTGACTGCCAAGCCCGTCGCCGACATGCTCGTCATGCTCTACGAGGACCTATCTGATAGCATACCCTACCTAGAGCGGCCCTTTTACGCTGCACGTACCGACAAGGAAGGCCGCTGGACGATCAGCAATATACGAGCCGACACGTTTAAGCTATTTGGCCTCGCAGATGCCAATGTCAACTACCTCTACGATGTACCTAGAGAGGTCATCGCCCCATACGATAGCCTCATCATACTAGATACCAGCCGCCAGTCTCTAGAAGTCGAACTACTGTCCTTTACCGAGGCGATACCGACTGCCATCGTGGAGGTCAACAATAAGACTCTAGGCGTCACCAAGCTCCTACTTAATCAAGCCGAGGAGGCCCTGCCCGTCGTGTGGCTTGATCAAAAGCCATCCTTCGTGATAGAAGACCAAGAGCTAGACACCATACTCCTCTACTACCCTAGTGACACGACCCTTGCAGGCACCCAGGTCCTCATGGACGGTGATACGACCAGCATAGGCAGGAGCAGGTCGACCACTCCGCCAGGACTAGCCACGCGGACCGTACTACCAACCGCTGCCACCCCACTGCGGTCATCAGACTCGCTAGTGATCAACTGGACCACTGTCCTCGACGCTATCACCATGGATAGCATATTGCTGGTCGACACATCTGGCCAAGCACAACCATATACCTACAGTATAGATAAGCGCCAGCTAGCCATAAGCATAGGCAAGGTCGACCGGTCTCAGTCCTATATATTACGCTTGCTGCCCGGTGCCGTAACAGATATGTATAGCAATACGCTACGTGACACAACTGAGATCGCCATCACCCTAGCCAACGCCAGTAACAGTGGCACCCTAGAGCTCAATATCTCCTCGCTCAAGGCCGATACCGCCAACTACATTATCAACTTACTAGATGGCAAAAACGTAGTCGCTACCTACCAAAGTATGGACCAGGATACCGTCATCACTAGGCGTCAGGCCAAGGCAGCGACTTACAGCATACGTCTCATACGAGATGTAAACCGTAATCGCCTACAAGATGGTGGCCAATATCTACCGAGGAGGAGGGCCGAGAGCGAAAAAACCATCACCTTGCAGGTACTAAAAGCCGACTGGACCCTGGAGTCCGACATAAAGTGGCTAACACAACCCCCCGTACCTCCACCCGCAGATGAGGAAGACGTAAGAAGAATCAGTCCTATAAACCCACCCGAACGCAAATGAAACTAAGGGCAGAAAAACTAGTGAAGATCTATGGTCGCCGCAAGGTCGTCAAGGAGGTATCTATCGAGGTCAACAGGGGCGAGATAGTCGGCCTTCTAGGACCCAATGGCGCTGGTAAGACAACGACATTCTACATGACCGTCGGTTTCGTCAAACCCGACGAAGGCGCTGTGTATCTAGACGACGAGGATATCACCAGCCTACCTATGTATCGCAGAGCACAAAAGGGCATCGGCTACCTGCCACAGGAGCCTAGCGTATTTAGAAAACTCAGCGTCGAGGATAATATCAAGGCCATCCTAGAGATGATGCCCCTCAGCAAGCAGGAGCAGGCTGATAAGCTAGAGTCACTCATTGACGAATTTGGCCTCGAAAAGGTCCGAAAAAACCCAGGAGATAGCCTCTCTGGTGGAGAACGACGGCGTACCGAGATAGCTAGAGCTCTCGCGAGCGACCCAAAATTCATCCTTCTCGACGAGCCGTTCGCAGGTATCGATCCTATCGCCGTAGAGGACATACAGTACATCGTCGCTAAGTTAAAGACCAAGAATATCGG
The DNA here is from genome assembly GCA_964389475.1 of uncultured Saprospiraceae bacterium. Taxonomy (GTDB): domain Bacteria; phylum Bacteroidota; class Bacteroidia; order Chitinophagales; family Saprospiraceae; genus CAYMFD01. The sequence continues at coordinate 28,827 of CAYMFD010000003.1, read as the reverse complement.
CATACTCATCACGGACCACAATGTGCAGGAGACCTTATCTATCATAGAGCGAGCCTACCTCATGTTTGAAGGAGATATACTCAAAGCTGGTACTGCCGAAGAACTAGCCGAGGATGAGATGGTTAGAAAGGTGTATCTAGGACAGCAGTTTGAGCTCAAAAAGAAAATTATCGATGTTACGGTTGATCGCAGCTAGCCTGCTTATGATGAGCATCGTGTCATGCGAGCCGCCCGTCAGCATCTCTCTAGACGCTGAGGACCAGACCCTAGTGGACAGTCTCTACCTGCAAGCGGCGAAAGAATACAACCTCAAGTTCGATAGCATATGTAGTGCCTACAAGGCGACGGAGTACCCCGCACTGAGAGACAGCATCGAGCAAGTACGGCTACAGGAGATCTCACAAATGCTCGAGCTATGATGCTACGTTACCTCATCTATTGCAGCAGCATCCTATTACTGGCTGCTTGTAACAGCGAGGCGCCAGTCGTCAAGACTCGAGCCCAACTAATCGAAGAAGGCATCGACAAGCGACTCGCTGCACTACAGCAGCGTAAGATGGCTGGCTGCCAGGAAGACCTCCTCGTAGAAGTGCTTAGCGATGTCGATAGCACTATAGCCCGGCAGCTAAGGTTAGACTTTGTGGATACGATAGCCTTCCCACGTAGGCCGGCTAGACCGCGGATACCGGGTGGTAAGATCGTGCTAGACACCAGCCCAGTCACCAAGGTATTGGGCGACTGATATGCCTTTCATTACCAAAGAAGTTGATACTTTACGATCGCATAAACGACCAAAAGAAGTAAGATGATAAAACTATCCGACTATAGCACCAGAGCCCCTGAAGGCCTCGACAAAGATGACATCAAGGACGAGACAAAAAAGATCGCTCGTAAGATAGAAGTCTTACAGGAGCGACTCTATGCCGAGAAGAAGCACAGCCTCCTCGTAGTTATGCAAGGGATGGATAGTAGCGGTAAGGATGGTAGCACCCGTGAGGCATTTAAGTATTGCAGCCCCAATGGTGTGAAGGCCTACAGCTTTAAGAAGCCTACCGAGGAGGAATTCGCCCATGATTTCCTCTGGCGGATACACAAGCATGCTCCTGCCAAAGGCGATATACAAGTCTTTATACGATCACACTACGAGGATGTACTCATACAGCGAGTGCATGGGTGGATAGACGAAGACCACGTCACCAAGCGCATAAATGCCATCAACACTTGGGAGCAGCTCCTACAGTGGGATAATAATACGACGGTACTCAAGTTTTACCTCCACCTCAGCAAGGAGCGGCAGGAAGAGAAACTACTAGAACGTGTGCAGGAGCCCGATAAAAACTGGAAGCACAATGATGGTGACTGGGAGGAGCGAAAGCACTGGGATAAGTACCGTAAGGCTTACGAAGACGTCATCAACCGTAGTGCCGTGCCATGGATCATAGCACCAGTAGACCAGCGCTGGTATCGCAATTATTTCATAGCCAAAAAAATCTTGGAGACCCTAGAGGCACTAGATCCACAATATCCACCACTCGACACGGAGATGACATGGACAAAGTAAGAGTAGACAGGTGGCTGTGGTCAGTCCGTATATTTAAAACGAGGACACTATCTACGAGTGCCTGCAAGACGGGCAAGGTCAAGATAGAAGGCAAGAACTTAAAACCCTCCTACCTACTCAAGGGTGGGGAGCTGCTAGAGGTCAAGAAGGACGGTTTTAACCTAACATTCCTAGTCAAGAACCTCCTCAACAAGCGGGTATCTGCGACATTGGCAGCCCCATGCTACGAGAATCTTACGCCAGCCGATGAGCTCAATAAATACAAAGACTGGTTCGTGGGTAAGGGCGGTCCTGAGCAACGTGAGCGAGGCGCAGGACGTCCTACCAAGCGAGAACGCCGCGAGCTAGAAGGCTTTAAGGATGAGTTTCTCTGGGATGAAGACTGGGACAGCTAGTCTCCAGCTAGGCAATCTCTAGGTGCGGATACTTCTCCTCTAGCTCTTTATCCAGCATGTACCTAAACTCTGTATAGCAGGCATGGCTAAAGACTAGCGACAGCGTGACTACAGCAGCAAGAAGAAGTCTAGCTATTAAATAATCTGAACCCATCGATATAAATCGGAAGTCACCAGCATACAGCGGACCCATGAGGAGACTTGTCCCAAAAGTCCATATCGACCCATAAAAAGACGCATACACCAAGTACCTGTCCTTTACCTTTTGAGTCTCCTGGAATCCTGTATTTCTAGTCTTAAACAGCCATACAGCCAAGAACATTAGCACCACACCAACTATGCCCATCATCATATGATACTGCATACCTACGACGGCGGTCACGACTCCACCTATGAAAAGCAAAATGGATGAAATCGGTACCGACAGATGACCACGATGTGTGACAGAGGCACTCGACAGGAGGGACCACATCAAGGCACCTCCATAAAATGCTCCGTGTAGCCACGTAATATCCAGACCGAAAATGGTCCACGAAACCATAAATATCGCCAGTGCCATAATCAGCTTAGGCAAGGTAAAGTAGGTTCTGAGATAGGCGAACTGTCTCAAACGCCAATACCGCCTCATAGCCTTCTCCTTCTCACTTACGAAAGTGGCAAAACCTGTGATCGGAAAGCGACCATATACTGTGTTTAAGGCCGTCTCAAAAGAAACATCGGTATCTGCCACCTCCTCTTCTATCGCGGTAGCTAGGTGGTCGACGAGCTCGTGCTGTACATCTATATAGCGTACGTACTTCGATCGTACGAAGTCGAACAAGGCGTCTATCTGAGTTGTATCGAGTTGTTTACGCATATTATGAGGCGATTCTTAAGTGTGGATATTTTTGCTGTAGCTCTTGTCGAAGCATCGGCTTGAAATGAGTCACCATAGCATGGATGTAAACGACTACCATCGTACAGACGATAGCGGACAGACCGCTGCACACCATAGAACCCTGCATCATATCAAACCACTTACCATCTGTACCTAGAAGAGGCACTATGAGACTCACTGGACCTGCGATCCAAAAGCTTCTGTAAAAAGAGGACAACACTAGTAAACTACGCTTGCTATCAAAGTCATGGACCGATCTAAACCTAACTAGAAAAAAGATCAACCCTTGCAGCAGCATCAATGCCCCAGTCAGTCGAAAAATCATTGATACTTCCGTAAGCAACAGTATAACTCCCGGAACGATTACAAGTAATGGCTCCCATATCAGATATGATCTTTTACTCGATGACGGATCGTTGTCGTGGTCAGCTATGGCCCATGTACTCATAAGAAACACACCTATATAGAGTACGGCCGACAGGATCATGGGGGCCCAGAAAAGTATCGTCCACAGACTAGCGAAAGTAGCTAGCGTCATCATAATCTTGGGAAAGGTAAAGTAGGTCTTAAGGTGTGCCCATTGACGGCTGCGCCAGTATGCCTTCATCGCCTTCTCCTTCTCTTGGATAAAGTATGCAAATCCTGTAATGGGAAAACGACCCAGCACTACGTTGAGTGCCTGTACGAAGGTCCATGTATTGTTTAACGCCATCTCCTCCTCCACAGCTGAGGCGACGTGATCGACAAGCTCATGCTGCACGTCGATGTACTTGACTTCTCGATCACGGACGAGGTCGAATAGGTATTGCACCTCATCGCTAGTTAGTTGTCTACGCATCACGACAATTTGGGTTGGAGGATGAGGTTGAGGCTAGCTACGTAGTCCCGCCACTCTACCAGCTTTTGCGATAGCTCTAGCTGTCCATTTTCGGTGAGGCTGTAGTACTTACGCATACGATTACCGATCGACCGTACCTCTACAGACACGACGCCTTTGGCCTCGAGCTTATGGAGTATAGGATAGAGGGCCCCCTCCGTAATGGCAACATCACCGGCCGTGAGTTCTTTGGCCCTTTGTGTTATCTCATAGCCGTATAGCTCATCATTATCAGATAGCATCTTGAGGACGATCGTCTCTAGGCTACCACGTAGTAGTTTGCTATTCATAACGCAAATATACATAAGGTTCTTTAGTACATCAAGTTCTTAGGTAGTTAATGTGTTAGTGGGTTAGTAGGTTCAAGAGGAACATAGTAGGTCATTGAGCAGAGCAGCGTAGTCGAAATGACATGCTATCAGGATTTCGACTCCTGCGTCGCTCAATCACCTGATAAATCGACAGCCACAACTTCTAGGTCATTGAGTGTAGCAAAGCGAAACCGAAATACCTCTACACCAGATCCTCTTGCACTTGATCTCTGAAAAAACTGTACACCTGTGTCACGTCACCTGAGTGCTGTAGCTGTCTATAGCAGTCCTCCATAATCTCGGCTTGCTGCTCTAGGTTAAAGTCGGATAGTTGTGCTCCCATCATCATCGATTGATATAGGGCATCTGCGCCGCCATAGTTATAGCCTGCAGTACTGCGTTGTGCCTTGAGGGCCTCGTAGATGTAGACAGAACCCATCTGCCGATACTGCCATACGTGCATGTATTCATGTACAAGTACGGCAGGTGATAGCCGCTGCCAGTAGTTGATCATATGCCAGCTCACATAGGCGAAGGCATACTTACGGGTCAACACCACTGCACCGCTATCGATCACTACGAGGTCGTATGCCGCACGAGGGCCATAGATGCGGCGCAGGATAGCGACCTCCTGATCAGTAAGACCACGGCAACTGGGCTTGAAGAGGACCTGTAGGGCGGTGAGCCACTCTCCCACCAGGAGTAGGTCGAGCATCAGAAAAGTAACGTGAACGAGGTAGTCTACCACACTCAGGCGCCATGGATAGCGACCCGATAAAGGATATATAAGGCAGGAGCCCAGGCGTCGTAATCGTTCTGCATACGACGATAGGCCATACAGGAGCTGTCGAGCAGCAAGACGGGTTCTAGTCATCATGAAAAAGCCAGGACTTTGACCGGCTGTATACGAGAGACAAGGTAGGTCGGTACCACTAGACACAACAATACGACGACAAATGTGCCGATATTGATACCAATGATCGTCATCCAGTCGAAATCGATAGGTGCCTCCGTCAAGTAGTAGTTGGCCTCATCGAGCTTGATAAAGCCCGTCGCCTTCTGTATACCTGCCAGACCTAGGCCGATCGCATTGCCTATCAGGAGGCCATAGCCGATAATGTAGGCCGCCTGGTAGAGGAATATCTTACGTATCGTCCAGTCGGGACTACCCACTGCCCGTAGCACCCCGATCATCTTGGTTCGGTCCAGGATCAGGATGATCAATGCCGTCGTCATATTGATAATAGCAACTATCGTCATCAATAGGAGGATCACCTGCATATTGATATCCTGCATCTGTAACCACTCGAATATACTGCTCAGCTTGCTCTTGATGCCTTGAGCAAGTAGATTGGGTGGTAAGACCTCGTAGTAGATATACTCTGTAATCAACTCGCTATCATCGATATTGTCTAGGAATACCTCGTAGCCACCGATCTGGTCGTCCCTCCACCCTTGTATCTGCTGTATCTTGGCTAGGTCTACGATGGCGAATTGCTTGTCAAACTCCTCTAGACCCGTATTGTACAGACCTGTCACTTTAAATGCCCGCTTGACCTGGTCGTTACCTTTAATAAAACTCACTTGCACTCGTTGGCCCACATCGATCTTAAGGGTACGGGCTATAGTCGTCGATAAGATGAGCTCATTATCTACACCATCCTCGTGATCTATACCTACTCCCTCAACCATAAATCGCTGCATATGGTCCCAGTCGAAGTCTGTACCGACTCCCTTGAGGATCACGCCACCGAATATCTCCTTCGTCGATAGTATACCCGGCAGAAAAGCAAAAGACTGCACGTGAGCCACACCACCACTCGACTTTAATGTCTCTAGGCCGTCTACTTCAAATCCGAATATCGTCCTAGGCGCCTCGTAGGTGACCTCTGCGATATCGGTTATCTCCAGTACGTAGTCATTGCCGGCTGATATAGGCGACATCTGCTCCAGCGTAGATGATATACCCCCATCGGTGATGTGTATATGTCCCCAGAATCCGATGATCTTATCAGTCACCTCGTTCTTAAAACCTGAGACCATAGCACTCGTGAGGATCATCACAGTAACTGATAGTGATACTGCAGCAATCGCCAGTCGTATGATGACCCGAGTGAAGGAGGCTTCTTGCCGGCCTAGCAGTCGCTTGGCTATGAGATGACTGACATTCATTGAGTGACAAATATAATACTATGTCTATGTGTACGGCTGCTCATAAAACAATGGTAACACTCGTGGCATGTAGTTAAAGTCCCTTTAAAGAAATAGTAATTAGAGAGGTACAGCTAGGAGATAAGAGATGCATAGTGTTTATTTGCACTAACGGTGGGATGCTCTGTCGTCTCAGGATTTTAAATAATCAAGCTGAATAATGTGTATGAAGTTGTTTAATAGTCTGCTTGTGGCCCTGTTTACCTTCTCGGGTGTGGTCGCACAATCAGAGATTAATTGGATGACTTGGGAAGAAGTAGCTTCCGCGTCTAAGGTAGAAGAACGCAAGATCTTCGTAGATCTCTATACGGAATGGTGTAGCTGGTGCAAAAAAATGGATGCGCAGACCCTCGCTCGTCCGGATATCGCAAGCTATATCAACGAGAACTACTACCCTATCAAGTTCGATGCCCAACACAAGGACGACATCCTAATCGATGGCCGCACTTACAAGTACATCAGTAACGGCCGCAACAGTTATAACGAACTGGCTATCGAATTAACTAAAGGCAAGTTGTCTTTTCCTACCATCGTATTCCTAGAAGCAGACATGGAGGTGATCCAGCCTATTCCTGGTTTTCAGGGCCCTAAGAACTTTGAAAAGATAATGACCTACTTTGCTGGTGATTTTCATAAGACGATGCCCTGGCATGAGTACAGCCGTACGTACGAAGGACAGTCTGTACTACCAGCGTCGTTGAGAGGTAACTAAAACCCTACTCCCACTTTCTATACACCCCCAGCAGGCTTTCAGGCACTACCCGGTGTCCACCCTCGAAAGGTATGTATTCGATCGGTATGCCCGTAGTAGTAGCTATGGCTTTCAACTGCTTCGCTCGCTCTTCCGTATAGTACTGGTCTGTCTCACTGTACAGGTGGCAAAACTCTGCGTCCGCATACATCTCGCTTATGGCCGATAGATCGATATCCTCTGGTATCCAGCCTGCTATATTGATAAAGGCCTGGACGGTTGGTCGATGCCGATGTAGCCATCGCCATAAGGTAGTACCTCCTTGTGAAAAGCCAGCTACTACGACGCGTCTTGCACCACGACATTCCTTATCGTAGATAGCGGACAGCAGGTGGCAAAAATCCGTGATCTCGTCCTGGCGATGATGGCTAGTCATCCATGTAGCTACCGGTCGTCCCGCTGTGCCTTCCCAGTAAAATTTGTTAAGCCCCTCAACGCTGATGATCCGGTGTCCACGGTCGGCCAGCAACTGAAACTTACGACTCATGTAGGTCGCTAGCTGCCCATAACCGTGACAGGCGATCGTAGTCGTTATTGACTCCTCTGCGGGCGGACCAGTGACGATGTAGTGGGCGGTACGAGGTACGATGATGTGCTGGTAGGATGGGTTTTCGATAATACTAGAGCTAGGTAAGATATGGTCGTATGACAAACAATGCTGCTGCAAGGTAGTTACTTACGGTAACACTCAAACTCAACAGATGCAAGAAGAACGTAACTTCCTGATCCACCCGATGTACATCGTGATGTTCCTCACCTTGGCGGGGATTACGGCCTTGTTCTTGGGTTTTAGCGCAGCTTACCTTTACAACAGGGTGCAGCAAGGTATCCCGCCCGTCAAATTGCCGGCGCTTTTCTACTGGAATAGCCTCCTCCTCGTGGGTAGCAGCTACACCTTGTGGAAGAGTAAGCAGGCCTACCAAGACGACGATACGGACCGATACAAGTACCTCCTCATGGCGACACTAGTCCTGACCATCCTCTTTCTGGTAGCTCAGATACTGGCCTGGTATCAGATGATCACGCAGGAGATACTCATCAATCACAGTACGATGGCCAGCTACATGTACCTTATCTCTGGCTTACACTTTGCCCACGTGATAGCAGGCATCCCATTTTTGGGCTATTTCATATGGGTAGCGCAGAAGCATATCAAGGAGCCTATCTCCGTATTGATGTATTTCTCAGACCCGGGCAAAAAGCGTAAACTCGATCTACTCAACTGGTACTGGCACTTCTTAGATGGCTTATGGATATATTTGGTTATCTTTTTCTTAGTTAACTACCTTATCAAATGATAGTCACTGTCGAAATAAGCCTCTACCCACTGCAAGAAGATTACAAGGATGTCATTATCGCCTTTATTAAGCGGCTACGGGAGCACGACGAGATTACCTGTCGTACAACCGAGATGTCAACTCTGGTCAAGGGAGAGTGGTCTAGCGTAATGTCTATACTTGAGCAAGAGCTCGGCGATGTCTATCCGCTTTTGACCAATAGTGCCACCATTCTCAAAATCATCCCCAAAGACCTTCCTATCGAAAATGGATACGTAAACTGGTAAATGTCTTCCGACTGTCCATTTTTCAGCTCGTCACCCTCGATCTTTGTACTGTTAGACTTGTAACTTTTCACTTTTGGACTGTCTACTTTTAATTTTTGACTTTTCACTTTCAGCTTTTGATTTTTGACTTTCAGCTTTTTAACTTTTGACTTTTAGCTCTTCAACTCTGCTACCATGGCATCCAAAAAAGTAACATTTACCAATAAGGCAGGATACAACCTCAGCGCCAAGCTAGACCTACCGATCAACCAAAAACCCAAGGCCTACGCCGTATTTGCTCATGTCTTTACAGGTAGTAAATCTCTAGGGGCGAGCCGTCATATCAGTCGTGCTCTTACGTTGTGCGGGATAGGAGTCCTACGGTTTGACTTTACGGGCCTCGGCGATAGCGAGGGCGACTTTGCTGATACGACCTTTACCAGTAATGTCGAAGACCTCCTAGCGGCTTGCGACTACCTCACCGAAAATTATAAGGCGCCACAGCTCATCGTTGGCCACTCGCTAGGGGGAGCCGCCAGTATATTTGCGGCCAGCAAGGTCGACAGCATCAAGGCAGTAGCCACAGTAGGTACTCCTTCTGAGCCAGAGCATGTCACCCACCTACTACAAGATAGTAGGGAGACAATCGAAAAAGATGGCGTTGCAAAAGTCAGTATCGGTGGCCGCCAATTTACCATCAAGAGGGAGTTCCTCGAGGATCTAGAGCAGAAGAATATGTTTAAGGTATTGCAAGATATGCGCAAGGCCATCCTCGTTATGCACTCTCCCCAAGATAGGATCGTAGAGATAGACAATGCCGCTGAGATATATCAGGCCGCCTACCACCCCAAGAGTTTTGTGACGCTAGATAATGCCGACCACATGCTGACCAATAAGGATGACGCGTACTACGTCGGCACCGTTATCTCCAAGTGGGCACAGCGATACATCGACTGGCCGGAGGAGGTGAGCCTAAAGACACACAAGCAAGTAGTCGCCAGACTAGGTGATACCGGTTATGCCACAGACATCATGGCTGGTCGACACGGTATGATCGCCGACGAGAGCGAAGATGTAGGTGGCTATGACTTCGGGCCCAGCCCATACCAGTATCTGAGTAGTGCTCTAGGTGCCTGTACGGCTATGACCATGCAGATGTATGCCCGCCGCAAGGGCTGGCCACTAGAGGAGGTTAATGTACACCTGGCATTTGACCGGAGGTACAGAGATGACTGCGAAGACTGTAGCCGAGACGAGCGGAGGATTGAGAACTTCAGTAGAGAGATAGAGATCCAAGGACCACTCAGCCAGGACCAGATAGGCCGACTCCTAGAGATTGCGGATAGATGTCCTGTGCACAAGACCCTAGAGAAGGGAGCCACCATCACGACCAAGCACCATATCAAGTAATTACGAGATGAAGGATCCCGACTACACCCCTATCGACTGCGGTCTCTACGACCTCCTGGAGATACTGAGTATGCGTAAGACGCCAGTGGCACTCGTACCCAATGACCTCGAAATAGACCCACCCTACTATATCACTACCCTACAAACTAGAGACAGCATAGAGTACATGACCATAAATGGTAAGGTAGAGATGCGGCTCGATAGGATAGACAGCATCGACGAAGATGTAATCATACTGATGCCAATTTAAGAAGCTCTACACTTATCACGATTGAGACTGAGACACCTCATCTAGATACAAGCTTGTGCTTTGTAGCCTTGCTATTCAGAACTTTCTTAGAAAGACAAGCGGGAGTACTATTTAGTGATTAGTCAAAAACTTAAAAGGCCAAGCAGATTATACCTGCCGACTCCATAGGCCCATATTTAATCTTACCCATTTCACCATCAGCAACACTTTCAACCAATTCATACTTGCATAGCCGAAACAATACACATATATTTGAGGTATTCAAGAAATCATATTATGAAATCCACTACCCCCCCCCCACAAAATCCTTTAGTAGAGAGGATAGTCCAAACACCCGTAAAATTCAACTTAGTCAGTTATTTAATTGGTGCCTACTCTTAGCAATTACGCTTACCATCTATAGTTGCTCTGGAGAAGATTCCAACGACTTAGTGCAAGATGAACTTACATCTAGATCCGTTCAGTATTGCGATGCTATTAATACAGAGATTATCTTTATAGAAAGAGATGGACAGTGCGGAGAGTGCGATGGATGCTGCGTAGAAATACGATACAAGGATCAGTTATATTATGACTTTCGCTACTTTATATTTGACGAAGATGGTCTACTAGTAGCGGGTCCTACATACGGAGTCAATAATCCAATAACCCCATCATTAGTCTGTGTGCCATTCAACACTACACTCGTTTATGAATTCTATTTCGGAGGAGTTGTCGGTTGCAATGAATATAAATGCTTTTAAGGCCTTGGCATCTAAAGACAGATATCATGAAGTTAAATCACTGTTTAAGCAAACTACTTATAACACTCAGCATTCTGATTCAAAGCGTACGGTGTATTGGGCAATGTTCAGAAAGTCTCATTCTGTTTTCACAAGCTGATGTGGACGCTGTTCCAGAAAGTATAAGCCTTTGCGATAGCTTGTCCAGTGTCGTATTATTAAACTCATCGAACGACTGCATAACGGACCTAAGCATTTTTGAATCCGTCAAGCACATAGGGTACTTAGCGCTAACCAATAATTGCGGCGATGCCAATGGTCACTTGAATCAGTTCAAAGACCTGCAAAAGGTTGACACATTCACCATAAGTACTCCTAGACCTCTCGTTCTGCAAGCTTCAAAATCTCTGGACACTCTTGACGTGTTACGAATGAATGGAAACAGTCAAGAGGCTGATATTACAGTTATTGACCACATAAGAAAAGAGCTCTTGATAGTCGATACAGCTCCCCAATCTACGTTGAACTATACGTGTGACACTAACTTTTCAATCGTCATCGTAGCGCCAACCGTAGACACTGCTAACTTTAAGAATCTGATCCCTAACAACATATCTGACCTTAACAATCTGACTCTAGCAAGGATTAAGCATTTGGATCTAAAGGGTTTAGAGCAATTAAAGAATTTACACTACTTACAGCTTACCGACGTATTCGCTGAAGACAATGACTGGTCACCCCTGAGTGGAGTTAAAGACTTAGGAACACTAGTTATTTCATCGGCATTTAATAGCGATGGAGTAGGTAGCTTTGGAAATTCGCTGAAGTCAATCACCGCCGTCAAAGAGCTTAGTGTCAGCGATGCCTCGTTTGATTCTATTTCCGTGATACTGCCCAATCTACGTACAGTCTCCAATAAGTTACAGCTATTTAACACGGACTTGAAGCATCTAAGGGAGCTGAAAAGTATGCCTCCGCTGGCACCAGTGGAAGAGAGCCAACTGACGGACAACACCGCATTACTATTAGTTGACAATGACCAGCTAATGACTTGCTCGTACCCTTTCATATGCGATGCTATCAGTTCGCAGACTGTATCTGTCAGTATCGCAGACAATCATCCGTCCTGCTCGATAGATAGCATTACAGCAGCTTGTCTAGCCGTAAGCGTCAGCGATGTAGACGAAGCAACATTTACCCTCGTACCCTACCCCAATCCTGCCACGGATTATATCATGCTACCAAGTACAAGCCATGACCCCATAGCGATATATGATATGCAGGGACAGGTTGTCGCTAGCAGCTTGACACCTGACAATGGTATGGTGAGTCTACAAGATCTCAACCCTGGCATGTACGTCGTGCAACAGGGCAAGACAGTATGGCGTGTGGCGGTAGTACGATAGGACAATTACAAGGCTAAGTCTACCCATACACCTCAAAAAACCGCTCGATCAACAGCTCAACGGTTTTGCTAGGCTGACCACTAAAGTCACCCGTACGTCGATTGGCCAATATAGCATTGAGCGATATAGTCTGGTGACCCAGCAGCCCAGCCAGCAGGTAGATGCCTGCTGTCTCCATCTCGAGATTAGTAGCCTGGCAACCCATATGAGCGATAGCCGCTAGACCATCGAGGTAGTCACTGCTGCGGGGCTGGAGTCGTATGGCCCTACCCTGTGGCGCATAGAAGCCAGGCGCGGTAAACGTGATCCCTCGCACAAAATCACTAGGCAGCTGGTCTAACAGATCTTGGCTACCCTCAATCGTTGATGGCTGATGTCGTATGCCTGCCCTATCTAGCACCTGCATGACCTGTCCACTTACCGCCTCGATATCGGTGACATCTCTATAGTAGTGACATAGCGGACCTAGGTCTACGGCATAAGCAGAGGCGACGAAGCTATCAACGGGTATCGCCGCCTGTATCGCACCACTGGTCCCTAGTCGGTAAAATCGTAGTTGCGTCAATTGTGGCCTGATCGTCCGTGTCTCAAAGTCGACATTGACCAGGGCATCTAGCTCGTTAAAAACGATATCGATATTATCCGTACCGATGCCCGTAGAGATGATGGTCCACCGCTTACCAGCGCGACTGCCCGTGACTGTCCGGAACTCTCTCAGCTGCCTATCAAACTCTACGCTATCTAGGTGAGCCATCACATTATCGACTCGATCAGGATCGCCAACGGTGATGATATCATGCGCTATCTCGTGCGGGTGTAAGCCGAGATGATAGATAGATCCATCACTCCTAGTTATGAATTCTGAAGTAGCTAGCATAATGACAAGCAGTTGACAAGTGTAAACAAATATATAACGCTAATAAAGACTTAAATAAAGAACTAACGTTCGACAAAAGTGTATCTTTGCAAAGATTTATCGGTAGTACCGCAGAATAAAATTTGGCTGCTTTAGCACTACTCTTGTGACAATCAAAAAGTTAAGTACACAATGTCTGAACCTAAGTTGGATAAAATAGACCTCAAAATACTAAAGCTGCTACAGCAGAATAGTAAAATAACCAATCTTGATCTTTCGAAAAAAATAGGTCTTTCTCCTGCACCTACGCTAGAGCGAGTCAAAAAGCTCGAAAACAGCGGCATTATCACGAGCTACCACGCTAAAGTAGACAGCTCTGCTATAGGTCTTAATGTCCGCACCTTCGTACTAGTATCACTAGCATGGCAGAAGGATAATGCCCTAGAGAACTTTATAGCGAAGGTCAATAATATCAAAGAAATTACAGAGTGCTACATCATCACCGGTGATGCCGACTTTATCTTAAAGATCGTCTGCAAAGACATCGCTACCTACGAGATGCTACTCTTTAAGACATTATCACAGATAGAGGAGATCGAGCGACTCAAAACCCTGATGACACTCAGTCGTGTCAAGAAGGAGAAAGTCCTACCCTACGACTATGAAGAGCTAGCATAAGTCCGATCATTACACATGAGTATCGGTAGCCTGATAGATTGCCGACTCTATAATTATACGATGGTCTGGAGATTTAAGTCTAAAGATCAAGAGGTAGACCACTTCTTGATAGGGACTATGCATGTCGGCTGTACAGCATCGTACACCTATGCGTCTATCGCTAAGCGAGCTATAGACCTATCAGACGTATATCTAGCTGAGATGGATCTTGCGGCAGCAGCTGCATCAGACATAAGGGCCGCCTACATGCTACCAGGTGATACTACCCTGCACGACTACCTATCTCGTCGTCACTTCGATCGCCTAGCTCATATGCTAGACAAGAGTTTTGGCCTCTCTATAGACCACTACGTAAGACTGAGGCCACTCCTACTCCTCAACCAACTAGCTAGCAAGATCTTACAAGAGGGGACACTGTCACCACTGGATCACTACCTCTGGGAATACGCCAGTGGTGCAGACCGACGCCTCGGCGGCCTAGAGACGGTAGAGGAGCAGAGAGACCTACTCCTAGATATCGATCTATCTATCCAGGTGCGGCAGCTAAAGAATGCACTGCGCAACGTCAGATACTTCCGCAAAGTGACCAAAAAGACGGCCCAACTATATGCTATCGGTCGCTACCAGCAGCTGTACCAGACCACTGCCAAGAGTATGGGATCTCTGCGGCACACGCTGATCCATAGTCGCAATAATACGATGACGGAAAGGCTCCTCACCTCCATCGACTCTCAGCCCGATATAGCTCACGCAGTAGCTTTAGGGGCAGGGCACATAGGTGGCAGTAGTGGCTTGAGAGCTGGCCTCCTCCGAGCAGGCTATACAGTGACACCCGTTAAGAAACACATAAGCTAGCCCTAGCTTGATCACATAGACCTACATCCCTACGTTCGTACCATAATATCATAACACAGCCTATCCGAGTAAAATGATCACAAGTATTACACAACGTCTCACATTATCTATAGCCCTAGTCATGACTTTATGTGCCTGTGCTTACAGCCAGCAGATCGTTCTTACTGTAAGTGGTTTAGATGCTGACCAAGGCGGCAGGGTATCCGCAGGACTATACAGCTCCTCGGACGGCTGGACCAAACCAGGCAAGCAAGTCGCTGGCACCAGTACCGCCATCAATGGTAGTGGGCAGGTAGACGTAGTCTTTGAGGAGGTCCCACCCGGCACCTATGCACTAGCCATCATGCACGATGCTAACAGCAACGACAAGATGGATACTAACTTCATCGGCATCCCAAAAGAGGGTTACACCTTTAGCAATAATGCGTTTGGTAGACTGGGCCCACCGTCTTTTGATGACGCTTCTTTCAAGGTGGTCGATGGCCAGACGGCTAGCGTGAGTGCTACTATGAAGTATTGATTGAGAGAGAAGAGATTGCGAGAGAAGAGATTGCGAGAATGATGACCTGGCTATCGGCA
>CAYMFD010000003.1:10963-13445 GCA_964389475.1 uncultured Saprospiraceae bacterium | reverse complement strand
CTATATCCTAAGACTGCCGAGGGCTACAAGGTTAGCCGTCGTGGGTTCTACCCCGACAGCGAAAAGGCGAAGGAGGCCAGTCAATCGTCAGCAAAGGATCGGCTGCTGAGGTCCGCACAAGCCTTTAGCTTAGCGAGACTCGGAGAGCGAAACCTCGCTGCTCGATTAAGAAAGCTATATCCTGACCAAATACAAGGCTGCTGAACACTAGTCGTCGTGGGTTCTACCCCGACGGCGATAGAGAGAAGGCCGTTCACATTAAACAAAAAGCCACACAACATGACTGCTGTGTGGCTTTCTATTATCTAACGCATCATCAAAAACTACCCCAAGAACGGATAGCGGTAGTCTGATGGTGGTACGAAGTTTTCTTTGACTGTACGAGGACTCACCCATCTATAGAGGTTAAGTATCGAGCCGGCCTTATCATTGGTACCAGATGCTCGAGCACCACCGAAAGGCTGCTGACCCACGACGGCACCTGTAGGCTTGTCATTGATGTAGAAGTTACCCGCTGCGTTGCGTAGTGCCACGAAAGCCTCCTCTGTCGCATAGCGGTCTTGGCTAAATACGGCACCTGTCAGCGCATACGGCGAAGTGGTATCGACAAGCTCTAGGGTCTTACTCCAGTCCGCATCTTCGTAGACGTAGATGGTAAGCACAGGGCCGAAGATCTCCTCAACCATGGTGGTGTAGTGAGGATCATGCGCAAGTACGACCGTAGGATCGATGAAATACCCCTTGCTCTTATCGTAGTTACCGCCTATGAGGACTTCTGCATTAGCATCAGCCTTGACCTGGTCAATATAGCCTGTAATCTTGTCAAATGCCTTCTCATCGATGACAGCATTGACGAAGTTGCTAAAGTCTTCTGGGCTACCGACTGTAATACTCCCTAGGTCTTGGCGAAGTTGTGCCTCGACACCCTTCCACATCGATCTCGGTATGTAAGCTCTACTGGCTGCACTACACTTCTGTCCTTGATACTCAAAGGCACCTCTGGTCAGCGCCGTCGCTACCTGTACGGCATCTGCAGACGGGTGAGCAACGACGAAGTCTTTACCACCTGTCTCGCCTACGATGCGTGGGTAAGAGCGGTAGTTGCCAATGTTATTACCTATGGTCTTCCACAGGTGCTGAAAGACGCCTGTGCTACCTGTAAAGTGTAGGCCACCGAAGTCTCTATGATTAAAGATCACATCACCTGCTATGGGGCCGTCAACGTAGACTAAGTTGATGACGCCAGGCGGTAGACCTGCTGCCTCGAAAAGCTCCATGATGACACCGGCAGAGTATATCTGGCTGTCAGCTGGCTTCCATACGACGGTATTACCGAGCATGGCTGGTGCTGCACCTAGGTTAGCACAGATGGAGGTAAAGTTAAACGGTGACAGTGCGAATACAAAACCCTCTAGTGGTCGGTACTCGAGTCGGTTCCATATACCATCTACAGACTCTGGCTGCGTGGTATACATGTCGGCCATATACTGGACATTAAACCGGAAGAAGTCGCATAGCTCACATACGGCGTCTATCTCTGCCTGGTAGATATTCTTACTCTGTGCGAGCATAGTAGCGGCATTCATCTTATCTCTAAAAGGTCCTGCCAGCAGGTCTGCTGCACGTAGAAATATACTAGCACGGTCCTGCCATGCCATCGCTGCCCAGTCCGCCTTAGCGGCCATAGCGGCGTCGATAGCCTGCTCCACGTGCTGCTTACCACCTCGGCTATAGTGACCGAGCACATGCTTGTGATCGTGTGGTGGCGACATCGCTCGCTTATCATCTGTGTAGACATGCTCGCCACCGATATACATCGGCTGATCAGTAGTCAGGCCCTTGAGTCTCGCATACTCTGCTTGGACAGACTCTCGCTCTGGGCTACCAGGTGCATAAGGTATGACGGCCTCATTGACAGCAACGGGCACTTCGAAAAATGCATTTGACATAATTATTACGGATTTATAGTATGGTAAGGTTTATCGACATTAAAGGTTTAACGACTGGGCATCCTCTGCTATAAAAGCTGGCACAAAAGCATGGATAGCACCGCCACCCTTGATGATCTCTCTTACGATGGTAGAAGAGATGTGAGAATACTCTGGCTTACTGATGTAGAAGATGGTCTCGAGGTCATCACCGATGATGCTATTGAGCTGCGATATCGTCTTCTCGTAGTCGAAGTCACTGGCATTTCGCAAGCCTCGGAGGAGGTACTTGGCACCGACTTCTTTGCAAAAGTTAACCGTCAGTCCCTCGAAGTGCATCACCTCTACCTTGTCCTCGTCACCAAATACCTGCTGTAGCCACGCGACTCGCCGCTCTAGAGAGAAAAGAGATTGCTTCTGACTATTAGTACCTATCGCGACGATGACTCGGTCAAAGAGCGGCACGGCTCGCTGTACCAGGTCAATATGCCCGTTAGTAATGGGATCGAATGACCCAGGAAACACGACTGTCTTCATAGTAAGGGTGTAAGTCG